>JALGUI010000039.1 GCA_029820915.1 Candidatus Zipacnadia bacterium
TGCCATCGAGCGGTGGCATGGCGAGGGGCTACCGGTCGAGGCGAATCCGGCCGAGTACTTCGACTACGAGATGGTCGCCTTCGGAGCCGACACCTCGCCCCGCTTCCCGATTGACGTGGTCGAGGAGGATGAGGAGTACATCGTCCGGACCACGCCCTTCGGCGGCCTGAGGCGCGACCACAAGGACTACTCATCCACCCCGCAGATCATCGACTGGCCATGCAACAGCCGTGAGGACTGGGAGGAGATGAAGGGGCGACTCGCGCCAGATCGCGACAGGGTTGACTGGGGTGGCGAGTGGCTGGCCGGGTCGGCCGAGGATGACCGGGGGGACGACTCCATGCTCGAGACCGGCAGGACCGACCGTCGCCTCGGCTTGCCCGGCTGGCAGAGATCCCGGGATCAGGGCCGCTTCACCGTCTACGCGGCCCCGTTCGGCTATGACAGGATGCAGTCATACGTCGCCTCGGAAGAGCTTCTGACGGCCATCGTCACGGACCCCGAGTGGGTCATGGACATGTACGAGACCGACGCGACCCTCAGCATCCAGATGTATGAGATCATGAAGGAGGGCGGCTTCGTCTTCGACGGCGCCTTTATCCTCTGCGACCTCGGCTACCGCAACGGCCTGCTCTTCTCGCCTCAGCACTATGACGCGCAGCTCCGCCCCACCTTCCGGCGCCTCGTGGACTACTTCCACGGCGAGGGCCTGCCCGTCATCCTGCATAGCTGCGGCTGTGTCACGGAGCTCATTCCCCGCTTCATCGAGGACGGCCTGGACTGTCTGCAGCCTCTGGAGCAGAAGGCAGGCATGGACCTGCCGGAGTTGAAACACGCATTCGGCGACGAGCTGGCGTTCATGGGTGGCATTGACGTCCGCGCAATGGCCGACCCCGATCCGGCGGTCACCGATGAGGAGATCCGATCCAAGATCCCTGTTGCCATGGAGGGCGGTGGGTACATCTACCACTCAGACCACTCGGTCCCCAACAACGTCAGCCTCAGCAGGTACGAACACATGCTGGAGCTGGTCCGGGAGTACGGACAGTACTGAGCGGCGCGCAGCCGAGGCCCGGTCGGCCGGTCGCCTTCGAGTGATTCGGCGAGGAGGACGTGTCATGCCTTTGTACGAGTACAACTGCGAGGAGTGCGGAACCACCTTTGAACAGCTCGTGGCAGCCCGAGATCGCGACAATGGGGCGGTGTGCCCTGACTGCGGCTCGAAACGCATTCGGCGGCTGATCTCCACGTTCGCCATGGGGAGACCCACCACAGGCGCCGGCAGCAGCACCTCAGGCCCAACCTGCAGCACGGGTCTCTGCAACCTGTGAGGTGACCGCCGGTTGCGATCATGGCCGCATCGCGCCACGGCGGTGCCGCCGGGAACGGCGTCCCGAGCCCGGAGCCGCGCGCGTGTTCGGATGTGGCCCGACGACAAGGAAGACGGGACACGCGAGCCGAAGCCATGCCGAAGCGCCATCTGACTCTGGCCGTGCTGAGGTGAACTGAATGAGTGAGAAGTTCGGCAAGCACAGGATGTACTTCCCGCAGTACCGCACAGGCCGTACGGGCGTCCAGCTCTTCGAGGGAACGATCCTCGAGCACGTGCGCGCGCTGGGGATCGCGATCAATGCTGAATGCGACGGGGCAGGAACGTGCGGGAAGTGCCTGGTGCGAGTCGAGAAGGGCGCCGATGCGCTGTCGCCCAGGACAGCAGCCGAAGAGAGCTTCGACCTCGGCGGCTCTGAGCGGTTGGCGTGCCAGGCCCGGGTGGTCAGGCCCGCCGACCTGTATGTCTATGTGGTCAATGCGGGCGACTACACGATCCTCAGCGACACCGTGCGGCTGAAGGTGGAGTTGAGCCCCACGGTCCGCCGAGTAGATGACACGGTGGTGTGGAGCGGACCCGACGGCGACCGGAGCCTGGGGGCCTATGAGGGATGCCTTCACGGCCTGGCCATCGACGTCGGCACCACCACGCTGGTCTGCCAGGTACTCGACCTCGAGAGCGGTGAGATGCTCGCCACGGCGGCGCGGAAGAACCCGCAGAGCGCCTATGGCGATGACGTCATCTCGCGCATCGACCATTCGATGCGGCATGAGGGCGGCCTGGATGACCTGCAGGCGACGGTCATCGCCAGCGTGAACGAGATCCTCGAGGAGTTCGCCGAGCAGGACGGCATAGCTCCTGAGCAGATCTACGAGGTGGTGGCCGTCGGCAACCCCACGATGCGCAACCTGTTCTTCGGGCTGGACGTGCGCTCACTGGGGGTCATTCCCTTCGAGCCGACGAGCAAGGAGCCGGTCAATGCCGAGGCGGCCACGCTGGGCCTGCGGGTCCACCCGCGCGCCAACGTCTACGGCCCGGCCCTCATCGGCGGACATGCCGGCGCCGACTGCCTCGCCGACATCATTGCCGCGCGGATGCGCGAGGCCGAGAAGCCCTGCCTGATCATCGACATCGGTACCAACGGCGAGGTGGTCGTGGGGAACGCGGAACGCATCATGACGGCGTCATGTGCCGCAGGAGGGGCCTACGAGGGCGCAAGTGCCACAAGCGGCGTCGGCGCCGTTGCCGGCGCCATCAGCAACATCGCGATCCGCGACGGCCACGTGGAGTACGAGACCATCGGCAACGAGCCCGCACTGGGCATCTGCGGCTCCGGCCTCATCGATCTGCTCGCGGAGCTGCTCAACTCCGGGGCCATGACGCGGAAGGCCAAGCTGAGCGAGGACTTCCACGTGACTGACTCCATCCGGCTCACGCAGCAGGACGTCTACCAGCTCATCACGGCCAAGGCCGGACTGCGGACGGACCAGGACCTGCTGATGAAGTACTACGGCGTGGAGCCCGAAGAGATCGAGACAATCTACCTCGCTGGAGCGTTCGGCAACTACATCAATGTGGACAACGCCATAGCCATCGGCCTGTTGCCCGATCTGAGGGACCGGGTGGTGAAGATCGGCAACGCCGCCCTGGCGGGCGCGGCGGAGATGCTGCTGTCGCAGGAGATTCGGCGCGAGTCCGAGGACTGCGCCGCCGGCATCGAGCACACCAAGCCGAATGAGCTCGAGCCGGAGTTCGACTTCCTCGTCGCCGACAACATGTACTTCTGAGGACGACCGGCTCGATGGCGAGGTCGGCTTTCAGCACCTCCCGATGACCACGCTCTCGACCGCTATGACAACGCGGTTTAGGCGCAGAGACGGCAGGCGTGTCCAACAATGAATGATCTCGCCCGGCTACTGCTGGCGTCAGCCCACGGCTGTTGCCCCCAAGTTGCCCTGTGGCGGCACCGGCGAGTTTGTAGATCAGATCGATAGGGAACCGCTTACTTCATCGGGACAGGCTACCCATTGCTATCACGAACTCGGGTGGAAGGCATGTGTGCGCTGAGGTCAGCCGGACGTTCCAGCCAGAAGGGCGGCATCAGATTGCGCTTACCTGATCCAACTGGCAGGACGTGAGACACGGTGGATGCGCAATTGTCAAGTATCGTATGGAAGGCGATATGCGGTCTGCTTGCAGTCGCCCTGGCATGGGTGCTGGTGCGACGAAGACGTGAGGTGGAATCAGCGGGGCTGGACTGCTGGCAGATAGCTGCTGAGGACGCCCTCAAGGTGATCGGCAAGCTCGAGCGCCACGATGCACACGTGGACACGAGGGTCCTCGCTGCGGCGCTGGGCCTCTCGCACGCACTCAGTGAGGAGGTAACCGCTGTGCTGCTTGCGTTGGGTTGGGTGCAGGGAGACAGCGGGGAAGGCCTGCGGCTGACCGAACGAGGCCGAAGGCGAGCTCAGGAGCTTGTGCGAGTTCACAGGCTATGGGAGCAGTACTTGGTCGAGCATGAGGGAATGCCCCCAGATGCGGTACACGCCGAGGCCGATCGGCGGGAACACACGACTACTGCCGCCGAGGCCGCGGGATTGGATGCCGAACTGGGATACCCTGCGTGGGATCCGCATGGCCATGCAATCCCCGATGCAGGAAGGCGTGTGCCAGAGGCCGGCGGGGTGCCACTCAGCGAGTGCGCCGCGGGCAAGTCCATGCGAGTGCTCCACGTGGCCGATGACCCTCCGGCGCTGTTCGCACAGCTTGCAGCCATGGGCCTGACGCCCGGGACGGCGGTAGAGGTAGTCGGCAAGGAAGGAGAACGCCTGTGGGTGAACGTCGATGAGCGGTCACTGCCGCTTGCAGCCTCGGCTGCTGAGCATGTGCGTGTGTCACCAGCACCGGCGCGCCCGGTGGCAATGGGGAAGCTGTCGCCGGGGAGCCGAGCCCGCGTGGTCGAGACAAGAGGCACGGGCAGGCATCAGCGGCGGATGTTGGACATGGGCCTGGTTCCGGGGGCCGAGGTGAGCGTGCTGCGCACGGCGCCGCTTGGCGACCCCGTGGAGTACCGCATCAAGGGCGCGGCCGTTTCCATGCGCCGGAGCGACGCGAATACCGTGCTGGTTGAGGAAGAAAGCAGCCAGGAAGATGACTGAGGACGGATCATTGACCGTAGCCCTGGCCGGTAATCCTAACGTGGGCAAGAGCACCCTGTTTAACGCGCTCACGGGCAGGTCCCAGCATACGGGCAATTGGCCGGGGAAGACAGTAGAACGAGCGACCGGCGAGTTCAGGACTCACGACCGTACAGTCCACATCGTCGATCTGCCCGGCACCTACAGCCTGGCGGCCCAGTCGCCTGAGGAGATCATCGCCAGGGACTACATCGTCGAAGAACAGCCCGACGTCATCATCACCATAGTGGACGCGACGCACCTGGAGCGCAATCTGAACCTGGCCCTGCAGGTACTGGAGTTGACGGATCGGGTAGTCATGGCGCTCAACTTCATGGACGAGGTGAGAAGAGACGGCCTGCGCATCGACACGGAGGCCCTGGCGGATGCTCTGGGTGTGCCGGTGATCCCGATAGTGGCCACGAGGCGAGAAGGTGTTGAGGCGTTGGTGACCGCCGTGGTGGAGGTCGCTGATGGCAGCCGAGCAACGATACCGCTCTCGGTTGATTACGGCCTGACGGTGGACAGGCATGCAGTGACCATCGAGGAGAGCCTCCGCCAGGCAGGCCTGCGCGGAAGAACTCGGTACCTGGCGATCAAGCTCCTGGAGGACGACCCCGAAATGGCGGCGGCCTTCAAGACCGGCCTGGTGCCCTCGTCCTATGTGGAGAGCGGAGATGCGCAGGGGCAGGAGGTGTCGGCCGAGGACCTGCACGCGGTTCTGGCAGATGCCATCCGCCTGCGGGAGTCCACACACCCCGATGCCAAGGTGGAGATAGTCCGCCGCCGATACGAGCTCGCCGACGATCTCGCCCATGACGTCGTTCATCGTGAACGGCACAAGGAAGGCGACTTCACCGAGCGTCTGGACCGGATTGTCACACACAAGGTGTGGGCGTGGCCCACGATGCTGGTTGTCCTCGGCGGCATGATATGGGTCACCGTGTCGAGCGCCGAGATCGGAGAGGAATGGCTCTCGGTCGCCCTGCTGTGGTTCGTTGAGCGAGTCGGGCAGCTCCTGGCCTACGCGGATGCTCCCTGGTGGGTGCAGGACTCTCTGGTCGAGGGGGTGTTGTTCGGGACAGCGACCGTAATAGCAGTGATGTTGCCCCCAATGGTCATCCTCTTCACGCTCTTTAACCTCCTGCAAGATATTGGCTTTGTTCCTCGGGTCGCCTTCAATCTCGATCGCATCATGCGGGCCCTCGGTTCCCAGGGCAAGCATATCCTGGTTCTGACCATGAGTCTGGGCTGCACCGTCACGGGAGTGCTGTCCAGTCGGGTGATCGAGAACGAGAAGGATCGCCTCCTCGCCATCATTACCAGCCCTCTCGTTGTGTGCAGCGGGCGCCTCGGCGCTGCAACCGGCCTCGCCATTGTCCTGTTTCCCGGCCGCGCGGTGCCCGTGATGCTGAGTCTGGTGCTGCTCAGCCTCGCGATGACACTGCTGGCGACATTCGTGCTCAGCAGGACGGTCTTTCGGCGCGAGCCGAGCGGCTTCGTGATGGAACTCCCGCCGTACCGCATGCCGCAATGGCGGACCGTCATACGCCGTACTCTCATCGACCAGGTCGGTCATGTGCTGGGCCGAGCAGTGTTGTTCGCAGCGCCGGCGAGTGGAATCATCTGGGCATTGGGACACATCCCTGTTGGGGCGGCCCTTGAGGCGACCGCGATCGGCAGGCTCGTCGCATGGCTGGGGCCACTGGGTGTTCCCCTGGGGCTGACAGGAGAGATGCTCACCGCCTTGTTGTTCACACTTCCCGCCAAGGAGATAGTGGTGCCGTCGCTGGCAATAACGCACGGTCTCCAGTCCACGCTTGCCGAGACATCGCAGACTGCACTCGCAGGCATCGCTCAAAGCTGGTCCCCGCTGGTCTCATACGCTTTCATGGTCTTCTTCATGCTCTACCTGCCCTGCCTGGTGACGATGTGGGCGATCTGGAAGGAGACCAGGAGCATCAGGTGGCTGGCGATGAGCCTGGCGGTCCCCCTGGCAGTGGCAACCGCTGTCACCGTCCTCGTCTACCAGGGCGGGAGACTGCTGGGGTTCTCATGAAGTGGATGTACCCGCGGTATTGAGGAAGGCTGATGGCGCACGGGGGAAGACATGAGAGAGGCAATGCTCTACGACAGGCTACCGGATGGGCGCGTGCGCTGCCACCTGTGCGCCCACCGTTGCGTGATCGCAGATGGCCGGAAAGGGATCTGCCAGGTACGCGAGAACCGCGATGGCACACTGCATACGCTGGTCTACGGCCGGACAATCGTTCAGAACATCGACCCCATTGAGAAGAAGCCTCTGTTCCACTTCTATCCCGGCTCGACCGCATACTCCATCGCGACCCCGGGCTGTAACTTCAGGTGTCGGTGGTGTCAGAACTGGCGAATCTCACAGATGCCTCGCGAAGGGGACATCCTCTCCGGCACCGAGGCAAGTCCGGAAGAGATCGTCGCCGCCGCGCGTGATGCCGGCTGCCGGTCTGTTGCATACACCTACACCGAGCCGACGATCTTCTTCGAGTACACCTACGATACGGCACGGGAAGCTCACGCTGCCGGGCTCGAGAACCTCTACGTGACGAATGGCTACATGACAGAGGAGATGCTGGACACGTTCCACCCCTACCTGAGTGCGGCCAACGTGGACCTGAAAGCCTTCCGTGACAGCACCTATCGGCGTTACGTCGGCGGCCGGCTCCAGCCGATCCTGGACACCCTCAAGCGGATGAAGGCCCGCGGGATCTGGTTGGAGGTCACAACGCTGGTCATCCCCGACATCAACGACGATCCGGCCGAACTGCGGGATGCGGCGGAGTTCGTCGCACAGGAGCTCGGAGTGGATACGCCCTGGCACATTAGCCGCTTCTTCCCGGCGTACGAAATGACCGAGGTGCCACCGACGCCGATCGAGAAGCTGCGCGAGGCCAGAGAGATCGGCCTGGAAACGGGGTTGCGCTACGTGTACATCGGTAACATGCCAGATGACGCCGATACCATCTGTCATTCGTGCGGCCGGCTTCTGGTGCGCCGATCAGACATGTCTGTCATCGAGAATCGGGTCGCGTCCGGGAACCGATGTCCGGACTGTGGCGCGTCGGTCGCCGGTGTTGGGATGGCCGCCGATACGGACAGCGAGTAGCCTCACCTGACACGCTTGTGCGCCTTGCCACTGCCATGGAGGAGGACCAACCGATGATCGCGTACGGACCGGTGCCATCGAGACGTCTCGGGCAGAGCCTGGGCATCAACAACATCCCCCCCAAGGTCTGCACCTACTCGTGCGTCTACTGCCAGGTGGGCCGCACGATCGACATGCAGTCGGAGCGCTCTACGTTCTACGAGCCGAGCGACATAGTCAGAGAGGTGCAGGATAGCGTACAAAAAGCAGTTGAAGCGGACGAGCGCATTGACTATCTCACGTTTGTCCCAGATGGCGAGCCGACACTGGATGTCCATCTCGGGCAGGAGATAGAACTGCTGCAGCCTCTTGGGAGAAAGATCGCCGTCATCACCAACTCCTCTCTCATCACGCGGCCGGACGTCAGGGACGAGCTCACGAACGCGGACTGGGTTTCGCTCAAACTCGATGCAGTGCGAGAGGAGACCTGGCGCAGGGTCAACCGGCCACACCGAGCTCTGGATCTGGAGGCTGTGTTGGACGGTATCCTGGAGTTCGCCGACGCGTATACCGGACAACTCGCAACGGAGACGATGCTCGTTGCCGGCCTCAATGACAGCGGGGGCCACGCTGAGGAGGTCGCCGACTTCCTGAGGGAGCTGGCCCCCGCCAAAGCCTACGTGTCTATCCCGACACGGCCGCCGGCGGAGGAGTGGGTACGTTTACCCGATGAGCACGCTATCAACCGGTACTACCAGATCCTCTCGGCCGCCGTAGACGGCGTTGAGTACCTTATAGGCTACGAAGGGAATGCCTTCGCGTCCACCGGGAATGTAGCAGAAGACATACTAAGCATCACAGCGGTGCATCCGATGCGCGAGGAAGCTGTGCGTGAGGTCCTGGATCGTGCGAACGCGGACTGGGCCGCAATCCAGGAGCTGATCGCCCAGGGGCACCTCATTGAGAGCGAATACGAGGGGCACAACTACTATCTCAGAAGAACCTCTGCACAGCAAAAGGGCTAGCGGGGCCAGCGAGATGACGGTCGGCCACCATGGGCCGTTCCGCATTCGTGATCATCTCGAAGATGCCCCGGGACGGGGTCTACATCCGCCCGGCGTTTCTCATGGCGGGTACTACCACGGGCCATGTAGTGGATGCTTTGCCCGACAGAGGTATGCACGCCGCGCCTGAAACGGCTTCGAGGGCTGAGATCGGCCCATATATGCGCAGATGCGCACTTCTCGCACGCTGACGATGAAGCGCAGTCGCGACAGCAGACTCAAGAGGAGGTCGGACAATGGCTGCAGGTGCGACACCCGCGGCTCGGCAAGTAAGGATCTACGTGGCGTTCCCCTCGAGTGGGCTGTTCGGGAGCACCCAGACTTACCCTCTGCATCACCCCGATCACCATGTGCTCACCAACGAGGAGATGTTGCGCGCAATTCAGGAGCGATGCGAGGGTGTGGAGTTCGTCGGACAGACCGACGTCGAACAGGCCGCGACGACGCTGGCGAACGTCGAGCGCGACGTGGAGAATCTGGATGGTGTGCTTTACTTCGGGCATCTGCCCAGTGGATTGCTGGAGATGGACCTGCCCACCGTCGCGGTTCACCCGCTGTGGAGTCAGTGGCAGTATCCCTACGACGCCTATGCGGGACATAGAGTACTGACCGCCTGCCTGCCCGTCATTCCGGACGCACCCGAGGGCGTGTTCTCATCCAGGCTCGACCGCATCGCCGACGAAGTTCGCTCGCTGCAGGCCGTGGTCAAGATGGACGGCCTCAAGGTGCTGATCGTTACCGACAAGCCCGTTCTGGGGCAGTACGAACCGACTGCGCTGCAGTTGGAGGCCGAAGGATGGGACGAGTATGAGAGGCGATATCTGGAGAATCTGGAGGACCTGGGGGCCGAGGCCATAGCGCGTCCGCAGGACGAGATGCTCTCCAAGATGGCGGCGGCAGATGACGCGGAAGCAAGGGATGTCGCAAGACAGTGGATGGATGAGGCCGCGGGCATCAGGGGTACCAACGAGAGCGAGATACGCGGTTCGGCCAGGCTCTACCTGGCAATGAAGGAGATGCTCGACGAATACGATGCCGACGCCATAACGACCGAGGGCTACGGCGTATTCATTGGCTACCCGGGTGGCCCCATCCCGTCCCAGGGCATGCCCTCCTCGCAGCTCTGCACCGACGGGGTCGTGGCGACCTCCGAGACGCTCGTGGACTCCTTGATTACGCAGCAACTCGGCCTGTTCGTCACCGGCAGCGCAGGCTTCAATGGCGACTACATCGTGGACGAGGACAATGACAAGGCCTACATCGGCCACTGCGAGTGCCCCTTCAACCCCTACGGGGACGAGCGACGTGTGCCCTACGCGGTGAGGAACCTCCCTCAGTACCCCGTCGATCAGCAGGAGAAGGGTGGCGCGTCCGCACAGGTGTTCCTCCCCGCCGGAGAGACCGTTACCGTAGCGAAGATCAGCGTGCACGACCGGAAGCTGTCGCTGTTCTCCGGAGAGACGGTGGACGGCGAGAAGCTGTTCCCCGGCTGGTACGACATCCTGTGCCGGACCAAGCTGGCCATCGATACGGATGCGAAGAGTCTGCTCCGCAACCTCGACTGGCGCACCTTCGGCAACCACAGGGTGGTCTTCTACGGCGACCATCGCCAGCGCTTCCAGGACCTGGCGAAGCTGATGGGTTACGAGGTGGTCGAGAAGGACAAGTAGGCCGACGTCCCGGCGGACCCACCGTATCAGGCTGCAAGGTTCCTGACCGGCTTCAGGCGCAGGGACAACAGGAGTCCCGCTATCAATACGCCCACGCTTACCAGGAATGTAGCTTGGTACGAGTACACATCTATGACGAGGCCGCCCAGTACCGGCAGCAGCACAGTCAGGCCCAGGGCCGTTCCCTGCAATGCTATGTAAGTGGGCCGGAGCTGCTCTGGGGCAATCTCCAACAGGTAATTCGTGTATCCGATTCCGCCCCCACTGCTTGAGAAGCCAATCAAGACGAATACGGCTATCAGTAGCCGCCAACCGACGGCGGGTGATAGCAGGGCCACCAGGGGAATGGTTACTGCGGTAGCTGCTGTCAGAATGATCACGATGCGATTGCCCACGCGATCACTCAGCTGCGCCCACAACAGGTTCGACAGAATACCGCCGGCCATCTGAGCGGCCACCAGGATCCCCACATCCCCGGTAGCCATGTGCAGCTCGTCTGTGCCATACAGCACGTAGAACGGCAGGGCGAAGGCCCCAAAGCCCACAGCCAGTTGGGTCAGGATAAGGAGGCCGAAGTTCCGGTCTTGCCACAGAACGCGCAGCGATTCCCTCAGGAAAACGGCCAGACGCCGGGTGTGCTTATTGGCATTGCCTTCGGGCTCACGCAGTGAGCTGAGGGCGATGTAGGACACGGCTATGAAGGCGAAGGACAAGAGGAACAAATAGGCGTAATTCTTGGGGAAAGCTATACTGGGATTGCCCAGTATGCGCTTTACGGCATAGCCCGCCCCCACTGCCATGAGGCCACCCCAGAACTGGCGATGGCCGAAGAAGCGGCCGCGCAGCGTAGCCGGCAGAGCCTTGCCCCAGATGTCTGTGAATGGAATGGTCGCGACTCCTCCGGCCAGCGAAAAGCCAAACAGCAGGAGGAGAAGCCCCACCAGCACGATGGTCGGATGACCTGGCGGGCAGAAGTACGCCAATAGCCCCAGGACCAGCCACAGCGCCGCTCGAACCCAGATCGCCACCACCAGTACCGGCTTCTTCCTCGGCTTGCTTTCCAGCTTGTTCGCCACAAGCAGTTGCGGAAGCACGCTACCGGCATTCATCAGCGCCGAGAAAACCCCGATCATCGCCTGTGAGCCGGTGAAGTGCTTCAGGAAGATGGGCAGGACGCTCATCGGCTCGGAAAAGGCCATGCCGGTGCGAAACAAGATGCCATGTATCAACCCCATGGCGAAGTTGAATCTCACATGCAGCAGAGGCCCATCTCGTCTGTCATCTGACGCCGCTGATTCCTTGATTAACCAACCTGCTTTCGGGCTGCGAACAGTCGCACATAGCCACGCATCAACTCGTACGAGGTGAGGTCCCCGAAGCCCCCCTCAGCCACCATGCGCCTGAGGTCAAGCTTGAGGAACTCCCTCGCCAGCTCGCATTCCAGGTACGTGAAGAGCCGGCGCAACGGCCAGAGCATGCGCTCAAGGTCGAACTCGTTGTAGTCCAGAATCCACAGACTGCCGCCGGGCCTGAGTGCCTTTCGCGCGTTGGCGATAGTGCGGCGCTTGTCGGCGTCCTCCATGCCGTGAAGGATGAAGGAGAGGAACACCTTGTCGAACTCCTCGACGAAGGGCAGAGGCTGTTCAATGCGCCGGTTGATGAAGCGTATCTGAGGGCGGCCGGCGCACGAGCGGCGGGCGCGGCGCAGCATCCGCTCGCTGATATCGACGCCGACGATGCGACCGGCGGAGCCCGTCTTCGCCAGCATCAGACGGGCGTTGCGGCCCGTTCCGGACCCCAGGTCCAGGATCTCATCTCCGGGCTCCACCTGCATCAGAGCCGTGACCCGGGCCATGAAGCGCGGGTAGGTGCCCAGGAA
>JALGUI010000608.1 GCA_029820915.1 Candidatus Zipacnadia bacterium
GCCGCCGCCCCAGGCCGAGACCGCGGAGATCTCCAGGCCCAGGGACGCCAGGTGCGCGAGGAGGTCCTTGCGGTCCTGCTTCGACATGTTCTCGGGGGCGAAGGGCCCGCCGCCCACCGAGAGATGTACGCCCGTCACGCCCATCTCGGCGATCTTCTCGAGGCCCGCGTACGGCTCTATGCGCAGCGAATTCAGCATCACGGCTATCTTCAGGTCCGCCATCGGTCTGCCTCCAGACGTCTCACCGCACGGTCCTACGGCATGGCGTTCAACCACCGAAGTATCATCGTTGTGTCGATCTGCGTCGCCGCCGGCTGTGCAGCACGTGCGGCCTCGGCAGCGTTCTGAGCATCGCTGTACATGTCCGACACAGTCTGCGGCACATCTGCCGAGTCGCTGAGGGCACTGGCCTCCGACAGCCGCGAGCGAGCGAAATGCGTGTTCTTCTCCACGTCGCCAGTCGGGGGCCAACTCCCCATCTGGTACGGCGGCCCGAACACTGCACCGGTCTCGTTGCCCTCGATATCGGTGTACTGCACATCGCGGACGGCCTCTGCTGCGGCCTCGTCAATGGACTGCAGGATCTCAGGCAGATAGACGAAGCCGCGCGGACGGGTAGTACCGCCGTAGCCAGTCTGGGTGCCTCTGAAGTACGTCTCGGTCGGCCGGTTTATCCACTGAAGGCCGCTGGCGAACCCGCAAGCGCCCACTGCGCAGAGTCCCAGACCAAACGAGCCTACCGTGGATGCGATCACGGGCGCTACGAACTGCGAGAGATCCGACACGATGGCCGCGTGTCCTGTAAGGAGCGCCGTCTCGGCGGCGTCTCCGCTATCGAGCGCCTTGAGGAGGACGAAGTCAGGTTCGAAGGGGAGCATGGACGACCGAATCGCCACCCTCCCAGCCGAGCTTGAGTAGACGTCGGGCCCCAGCGTTAGAGAGACCGCCCACTGGTAGTCGGAGTATGGGCTCGTGGCCATGAGCTGAGTAGCCGCCACAAGCAGGCGGCCGTTCACCTTGAGCCAAGGGGACGTGAGGCCTGAGACAATGAAGCCCGGTGCCACCAGCACGTCTGCCCCCAGGCTGATCTGGTAGTCCAGCACCGACCTCACGAACTGGTCGCGGTCGGTTCGGTCGGCCAGGCTCGACGGGTCCAGGATAGTCCAATATGGAACACTTTCACAGCGTCCGCGGTTGGTGCCGAAAGCTAGGTGCTCTGCGCACGGATCGACGATGACGCTCTCGGCGGTACTCCGGGCGTCGGTGAGCAGATTAGCGCCGCGCCCCTGGAGGTCGTCGACGGCGCGCAGCATCGCGACATCAACTGCCTCCAAGTTCGCTACGACCGAGCGGTCAGCAACTATGAAGATCGGCGCGAAGAAGCGTCGGCTAGTGGGAATTGCGTTGGGCATTCGTGTACCCCCTCGAGAAGCCCACCGTGACGCGACGCGAGCCATGCTACTTCGCCAGCTAGCCCGGAACACGCCTGCGACAGGGGCTCCGCTCTGGGACTACGTTTGATACACCACGCGCTGTCCGGCTTGGCGGCGATGATCCCCACCCCCTTCAGGTCGCGCCGCCGCCGGGCGCGGTAAGCTGCAGATGATGGAAGCGCCATGTACACTTCGTCCGCGAAGTAGCGGTAGGCGATCGCCTGCTCGATGGCGCGGCTCACGTCATGAAGCTTGGCCTCGATCGCGATGGTTGCCCCCGCCAACGGGTACCAGCCGTTCACACGACAAAGTCGCCGCTCTCGGCGGACGACGAAACCGCCCTGCTCCAAGGTCGGGAGGAGCTGGCGACGCAGATAGGGGACGGAGAAGCCAGCCATCTCTGACAACTCGTCCTCTGATATCCAGCCGCTGCCCGCGTCGGGCAGATTCAGAAAGACGGTTATCTGAGCACGCGAGGCCATGGCATCAGACTGCCCCGCAGCCAGCCTCTTGCGCAAGTGCCGCTCAACCAGCCTGAACGCGACGACGTCAGCGATCCCGGAGGGCCCCGGACTGACTTCCGTTGCCACGACAAAGCCGCGGCACCGGTACCATTCCGCTAGAACGCGCTTGAGTTCGGCCTCATCTCGGAACTCGTCTGGCATGGGTGCCCTCCTGCTGCGATGAAGTAGGCTATGCGGGGCTCTCATTGCCGCTGCCAATCTACCACACGTTCGAGCCTATGGCAAGCGCCGTATGCACCATGCCCCACCCCCCATGCCCGATCCCCGGCCGTTCACAGCACCGGCAGGTACTCGTCCAGCTCCCAGCTCGTGACCTGTTGGCGGTAGCGGTCGCACTCGATGCGCTTGTTCTCCAGCAGCTTCTCCAGCAGCTCGTCGCCCAA
>JALGUI010000609.1 GCA_029820915.1 Candidatus Zipacnadia bacterium
GACGCCTGCGCAACACAACCGCGCAGGCGTCACTCCTCGCGCTGGGCGCTCGGAGCGGCCCCTCCGGGAGGATGCTGCGCATCCTCAGGACAAGGCGGCGCATCGCTTGGCCGTGGCGTGGCCTCGCCCCAGCCGTCCCGACTTGTGGGTAATGCATAGCTCCAGGGACGGGGGAGGAAGCCGTTGGAGCGGGCGCCGCCAACCTATCTGCTCGATCGAGTCACACCCGCCTGCCCGCACTCCGCTTGACGCGACCCGGCGGGTCGAATACGATACCGTCACGCGCCGACCAAAAGCCGACCGTTCAGATGAGGATAGCATGGCGAAGCCGATTGACGTCACGGGGGCGGAGTTCCGGAGTGAGGTGCTGGAGTCCACGAACACGCCCGTGTTGGTGGACTTCTGGTCGGAGACCTGCGGGCACTGCCTGGCCCTCAACCCGCAGTATGATCAGGCGATGGGGGAGAGCGATGGCACGATCAAGTTCGTGAAGGTGTCATTCCAGGCGGACAAGGACCTCTTCAGGGAGCACGGCGTACGCTCGACGCCGACCCTCGTGCTGTTCCGTGGCGGCGAGGAAATCGACCGCAAGGTCGGAGCCATGCGCTTGACGAGAGGGTCCTGGAGTAGAGCGCCACGCGTGCAAGCCCACGGACGCTCGCGCCGGACGCCTGGCGCGGGCGTCTGACGTGGAGGCGGCATATGACACAGACCGACCTGACCTGCGACGTGCATATCATTGGGGGCGGGCCGGCCGGCTACACCGCCGCGATCTACACCGATCGCGGCGGCGCCGAGCGCGTCATCGAGGCCGGTGGCATCTTCATGTACCTGCGCGGCAACGCCCCCGCCACCGAGTTCCTCATGGGCGCGGTCGAGCTTGACGACGAGGGTTACATCATCACCGACGAGCTGATGCAGACCAGCCATCCGGGCGTCTTCGCGGCGGGCGACGTGCGCAGCAAGCAGGTGCGGCAGCAGTGCGTGGCGGCGGGGGAGGGGGCCGTCGCGGCCCTGTGCGCGGAGCGTCATGTGCGCGGCGGCGAGATCCGCAGGGACCGGGGGCCTGCGACGAACTGACGCCTGCTTGCGCCGGGCGGCAGGAACAGGTCGTTGCGCGCCGAAGACTGCCGCTGTGTGTCCCGTGACACCCGTCGGCGGTGGACCGCGTCGGGTGAGCGAATATGACCCGGAGGAACCATCATGGGCAGCCTGGAGAGCACTCCGAGGAGCGACGAAGCGGGGGAGCAGGCCTGCCGCGGCTCAGGTCGCGACCTCCCTGTCGGTGAGACGGTCACGTTCTTCGAGACAGGTCCGTGGGATGAGGCGGGCCTCACCGCCCTCGAGTGCGGACTTGAGGGCCTCGCCCACGACTCCACGCGTGGCAAGCTCCAGGACGCCGACGACGCCGCCCTTGCGGAGTTGACCATCGCCTCCATCTTCATCGGCTCGCACGTGGATACGGCGCAGCTCGGCCGCATGCCCCGGCTCAAGCTCGTGTGCACTCGCTCGACCGGCTACGACCACATCGATCTCGATGCCTGCCGCGAGCGCGGCGTGACGGCCTGCAACGTGCCCGCCTACGCCGAGCACACGGTGGCGGAGCACGCCTTCGGCCTGATGCTGGCCCTCTCGCGCAAGATACTGAAGGCCTACGAGCGCACGCGCCGCAACGACTTCAGCCTCGAGGGTCTCGCGGGCTTCGACTTGAAGGGCAAGACCCTCGGCGTTATCGGCGCGGGCGCCATCGGCCTGCGAGTCGTCCGCATCGGCGTGGCCATGGGCATGCGCGTCCTGGTCCATGACGTGCAGCCTCGTCAACTGCTGGCGGAGATCATGCAGTTCGAGTACCGGTCGCTCGATGAGGTGCTCGGCGAAGCCGACGTCGTTTCGCTACACGTGCCGCTGCTGCCCTCGACCCATCATCTGATCGACCGGCAGGCGATCGCGAAGATGAAGCCGGGGGCGCTGCTGATTAACACCGCGCGCGGCGAGCTGGTGGATACCGACGCGCTGCTGGAGGCGCTGGCTGACGGTCGGCTCGGTGGGGCGGGCCTCGACGTGATCGAGGGCGAGGAGCGCATCGGCGACGAGGCGCAGATGGCTCTGCACGGGGCCCCACGCGAGGATCTGGCGCTGGCGGTCCAGCGGTACGCGCTGCTCAGCCGCGACAATGTGGTCATGACCCCGCACATGGCGTTCTACTCGCGCGAAGCCCTGCATCGACTGCTTGAGGTGACCTGCGACAACATCCGAGCCTTCGGCGAGGGGCTGCCGCGGAACGTTGTCACGTAGGGCCGCAGCCGTCATCCCGGCCCCGCCGCGCAAGTGAGGGGCTGGATGTCTGTCCTGCCCGCTGTTCGTGAACGGCGAAGCGCAGCGAGTACAGGTCCGCGTCGCGCATCACGAAGCGCAGCCGCACCGGGAGCCCCGCCCAGCCGCTCAGCCCGCTCCCCCGCGGCCAGGGCACCTCGACCTCGAGTTCGTCGCCGAAGATCTCCGGGCAGTCCTCCAGGCGCAGTCCCGGGAGTGGCCGCCCGGCCGCGTCCTGCATCTCGACCCGAATGCCGCCCGCCGCCGACGTCGAGCAGTTCAGCAGCAGCCGCGCGCCCTCGAAGACCAGCGGCTTCGTGACCAGCTCGCCGCCCGCGTACGGCGCGTTCACCGACACGAAGCCGTCCGTGCGCACCGTGCCGCGCACGATGCGCGGCACCGGGCGCCGGTAGTCCTCCATCCAGTAGATCGATACTTCGTGCGCAGCCGTCTCGATGAGGCCGCGCGTCACCATGAAGCTGCG
>JALGUI010000610.1:0-1255 GCA_029820915.1 Candidatus Zipacnadia bacterium
GCACGACCCGGCCGGAGCGCACGTGCCGGCCTACCACCCGGACACGCCCGAGGTGCGGCATGACTGGGCGCAGTACGCCGACATCATCACGATGCTGGACGCCCAGGCAGGCGAGGCGCTGCGAGAGCTGGAGGAGGCGGGCCTCGCCGAGGACACCATCGTGTTCTTCTATGGCGACCACGGCTCGGGGATGCCCGGCCACAAGCGCTGCGCGCGCGACGCGGGGCTGCGCGTGCCGCTGATCGTGTCCATCCCCGAGAGGTTCGCGCACCTCGCGCCGGACGACTACGCGCACGGCGGCGAGACCGACCGGCTGGTGAGCTTCGTGGACCTGGGGCCGACGGTGCTCAGCCTCGCAGGGGTGCGGCCGGCGCCGGCCATGCAGGGCCGGGCCTTCATGGGCGAGCACGAGGCGGCGCCGCGGCGGTACCTGCACGGCTTCCGCGGGCGCATGGACGAGCGCTACGACCTGGTGCGCTGCCTGCGCGACGAGCGCTTCGTCTACATCCGCAACTTCATGCCGCACCTGCCCATGGGCCAGCATGTGCGCTACATGTTCGAGACGCCCACCACGCGGGTCTGGCACGAGATGCACGAGGCGGGCGAGCTGAGTCCCGCGCAGAGTTTCTTCTGGGAGCCGCGCCCGCCGGAGGAGCTGTACGACTTGGCGGCCGACCCCGAGGAGACGCGCAACCTCGCCGACTCCGCCGAGCACGCCGCGGTGCTGGAGCGGATGCGCGCGGCGTGCCGGGAGTGGCTGCTGGAGATCCGCGACGTGGGCTTCCTGCCCGAGCCGGAGATCCACGAACGCTCGGCGGGCGATGCGCCCTACGACATGGCGCGAAACCCCGAGCGCTACCCGCTCGAACGCATCCTGGCGGCGGCGGAGGTCGCCTCATCGCTGGACGCGGAGGCCACCGGAGAGCTGATCGCGGCGCTCGCCGACGCCGACAGCGCGGTGCGCTGGTGGGCGGCGCTGGGGCTGCTGATGCGCGGGGCGGAGGCGACGGCAGAGGGCCACGAGCGGCTGCGGGCGGCGCTGGCCGACGAGAGCGGGAGCGTGCGCATCGTGGCGGCGGAGGCCCTGGGGCGCTACGGGAACGAGGCGGACGTGCAGATGGCCGTGCCGCTGCTGATCGACCTGGCGAACGCCGAGGCGCACGGGCCGTACGTGGCGCTGATGGCCCTCAACGCCATCGACCACATCGGCGAGGCCGCGCGGCCGTGGCTGGACGACATCCGCGCGCTGCCGGAG
>JALGUI010000610.1:1269-3595 GCA_029820915.1 Candidatus Zipacnadia bacterium
CGCTGCTGGAGCGGATCGTGGGGGAGCTGGGATCGTGACCGGCCCGGACGCGTGCCGCGCGGTCGAGGTGAACCTGGCCATCTGCGCCTCCCAGGGCGCGGGCGAGAAGGTGCGGCTGCCGCTGGAGCCGATGGGGTTCTCAAGAAACTGCTTTACCATATCGGTAAAGATAGCTATAATGGGAGTGAGGTGCCGTCGGGGGCATGGACATAGACTTCAAATCGAAGAAGCTCAAGCGACTGTGCAGCGAAGAGAACCACATGGTGCGCCACTTCGGGGATCAGGTGGCGCTAAGGCTCCAAGACCGCCTGCTCGACCTGCTCGCGGCGGATTCCCTGGCAGATCTGTCCATGATCCCCGGTGCGCGACCGCACCCTCTCACAGGGGAGCGCGACGGCCAGTTCGCAGTCGATGTGACGAGGAGCGTGCGTATCGTGTGTGAGCCGAACCACGACGCACTTCCGGCACTGGCTGATGGTGGCATCGACCGTTCGAAGGTAACCGCGATCACGATAGTCTTCGTGGGGGACTACCATGAGTGAAGAGGCCCTGACGTTCCGGCCCGACTACGCGTCACCGCCGGGGAACACCCTGAGAGACGTTCTGAGTGAGCTCGGGATGACACAGACCGAGCTGGCGGCGCGCGCCGGCTGGTCTGAGAAGTTCGTCAGCCAAGTCGTCAATGGCAAAGCCCCAATCAGTCCTGACACGGCGCTCCTGCTGGAGCGCATTCTCGGTACGCCGGCCAGCTTCTGGATGAACCGAGAGGCGCACTACCGTGAGGCCCTTGCCCGGGCCGACGACTTGAAGCGCTTGGAGAGGGAGGCGGAGGTCGCAGACCGGTTCCCGTACAACGAGATGGTGAAGCTTGGCTGGGTCGAGAGGACGCGCGATCCCGTCGAGCGACTGAGCAATCTGTTGCGGTTCTTCGGCGTCGACTCGCTTTCACGCATGGACGCGCAACCGGCAGCCGTCTTCCGCGTAGGGAAGTGCTCCAACCCCTCCGATTGTGCACTCATCGCGTGGTTGCAGGCTGGTCGGCTCCAAGCACAGGAGATCAGGACGGGGAGACTCGATCGCGAGGCGATCCGACAGGCCTTACCTGTATTCCGGGGGCTGACACGCGAGGAACCGGGGGCTGCGGTTGAGCGGGTCGGCGAGCTTCTGGCCGATGCCGGCGTGGCTCTCGCGCTCACGCCCGCCCTGCCAAAGACGGCCGCCCACGGTGCGACACACTGGGTCAGCGCAGACAAGGCGGTTCTGCAGCTCAGTGACAGGTACAAGCGTGCTGACGTCTTTTGGTTCAGCTTCTTCCATGAAGTCGGTCATCTGTTGCGACATGCAAAGGGACCCAGAGTCTATGCCTATGTCAATCGAGAAGAACGTGGCGATGACCCGAAGGAGGAAGAAGCCGATCGCTTTGCCGCCGACACCCTCATCCCGCCTGCGCCATTGTCGACCTTCGTCGAGTCTGGGCGCTTCGATCCCGCCGCGGTCCGCCGATTTGCGGACGAGATCGACGTTCACGCCGACATCGTGGTAGGGCGGCTGCAGCATCAAGGGTTGATTGGGCATCACCAGCTTAGAGCGCTCCACCGCAGATTCGATCTCTCGCAGGCGGAGCGCCGAATTGCATGCGAACCGCGCTGATCCTCCTCGGACTGGTGATCGCCATGACCGCCGCGCACGCGGATGTCGCGGGGCATCCGACGCAGATCACGGACGCCGAGCTGTTCGCGGCTATGGACCTGGACCGGCCGGGGCTCGAGGCCGTGCGCACCGCCGTCCCCTCCTCCCGGCTACGTCGTGCCCGCGCGCGCCTGTCACCTGCGCGGAAGGTCTCCCCAGTTGGCGACCGGGACCTCCGCCCGGAGTCCAAGCCATCACGAAGGAGTGTCTCCCATGGCGCAGTACGGTGTCGGGGTGGTCGGCTGTGGAGGGATCAGCACCGTGCACTTCCGGGCCGTCCAGCAGGTCGAGCGTGCGCGGCTCGTCGCGGCCCGCGACAGCGTCGAGGAGCGCACGCAGAAGGCTACCGAGGAGTTCCATCTCTTCAGCGCGAACAGGTGCTCGGGCTGAACGCGAGGAGTACCGGGGGCGTTGACATGAGGATACCGAACGCGCTCCTCTGGCTGGTGATTGCCATGACGGCCGCGCACGCCGATGTCGCGGAGCATCCGACGCAGATCACGGACGCCGAGCTGTTCGCGGCCATGGACCTGGACCGGCCGGGGCTCGAGGCCGTGCGTACCGCCGTCGAGGCCGAGGACTGGTCCGCCGCCGCGCAGGCCTGGGCGGAGTACTTCCGCACCCGCGAGCGCCCGAC
>JALGUI010000611.1 GCA_029820915.1 Candidatus Zipacnadia bacterium
AGAAGCAGTACGGACGCGCCTCTCATCATCGTCGGCTCCCTCGAATCCGTTACCATCACGTGCCACGAAGTCCCCGGGCGCGCCGCCGCCTACTGGACCGTGAGGATGAAGTCGATGCCATCCATCACCACGCCGCCCGGCGGCACCGTGATCTCGCGCGACAGCCTGCGCTGGCCGAAGACCACCGTGACCTCGTAGCCGCCGGGCGGCACGAACAGGCCGTAGCGGCCCGAGGGCCCGGTGATCTCGCTGTCCATGACCAGCGTGGTCGCGAGGTCCACCGCCGACACCGTGGCTCCGGAGCTGTCCGGCGGACCGTTCAGGGTGACGGTCCCGGCGATGGTATGAGGCCCCCCGGGCGGGTCCTGCGCGCTCTCGAACAGCTCGACGGTGATGTCGCCCATGCCCGGCAGAATGGTGACGGTTGCGTCGTGCGGCTCGTAGCCGGCCACGCTGACCTGCACCCGTTGATCGCCCACCAGCACGTCGGCGACCTCGAAGCGGCCGTCGGCGCCGGTGACCACCGCGGTTCCCTCCGCGATGGTGACCTGCGCGCCCGCGATCACTCGCTGAGTGAGCACGTCAACCACGATCCCCCTGACCGTCACCGTCGTGTCACCGCGGACGAGGGTCACGTTGAGGTCGTCGTTCGTGCCGACGTCATCGGCGCGGATCCGGGTCTGGCCCTCGAAGGGCAGGAAGTCGGCCGCTTGGACGGTCACATCGCGGTCGCCGGCCGGGATGCCGCCGACGACGAACGCTCCGTCGCGGTCGGTATAGCCGCCTACCGCCGGCTCGTTGGCGCCCGGGGGCGTGAACTGCGCGAAGGCGCTGGTGATCGGCTCGCCGCTCACCTCGTCGGTCACCGTGCCGGAGATGGTGCCGGTCAGCGCGGTGTCGGCGGGCTCGACCGCGACCTGGACCCACGTGGCCGTAGTGACGTTGAGCTGAACCTGCTGCACCAGGGTGACGTAGCCCTCGGCGGTCACCGTCATCGGCTGCGCCGGCGGGCTGCCCGTCCCCAGCGGCACGTCGCGCAGGACGACCTCGAGATCACCCACGCTCAGCACGCCGCGCACGCCGCCGACGATGACGACCGCCGGGACGTCGAGTTGCGCGTTCGTCTCGGCCTCCGCCACCAGCACCACGACCGCGCCCCCCGGCTGGTCATCGTTGACGGGCGGCAGCCCCCCACAGCCCCAGGACATCGCGAGCAGCGCGACCGTCGCCGCCAGCCACGCCGGCGTCGGGGCCCGAGATCGACCGGTTGTCGCCTGCCCCGTCGTCACCGCGTCGCACGATCCTCTCGCTACCGTGTGACCTGCAGCGGCCGCAGCGCCTGCGCCTGGCGGCCGGTCTCGTCGTGCGCGCGCAGCCGCACCAGGTAGAGGCCGCCGGGCACGGCCAGGCCGCGGTCGTCGCGCAGGTTCCAGCTCAGCGTGGTCTGACCGGCCTCGCGAGCGCCCATCGCCATCACGCGCACGGTCCGCCCGGCGATGTTGAGGACCTCGAGCTCGACGTCGGCGAGCGCGCTCAGGCTGAAGGTGATCTGGGCGGCCGTAGCGTTCGACTGGTGCGCCGACATGCTCGTGACCATCAGCGGCGCGGCCTCGCGCGACCGCAGCTCGATGCGCAGCCGCGCATCCACGCCGTCCTCGCCCGCCGGGATCTCGTAGCTGGAGCCCGTGCGCATGTAGACCCGTCCGCCGCGCGCCTCGTCCACGAGCACCGCCACCAGGTCCTCGGGCAGCCCGCTCATGTCCGGCCAGCTCAGGCGCACCGTGGCGCCCGGCAGCGTACTGGTCACGCGCAGGGAGTGACTGCGCGCGCCTCCGGGCCGCACGTCGCTGATGTAGCCCGCCTCGCCGCGCCCCTCGGGGTCGAAGCGCACGCGCACGCCGGGGCCGAAGTCCGGTGGCGCCTGCAGGTCCCAGCGGTCGAGACCGTCGGCCGCCCCATCGGCCCCGCCGATGTACGCCGAGCCGTGCATGCCGGTGGCCTCGGCGATGATCGGCAGCCTCCAGGCCAGGCCGCCCGCCCGTGCGGCCGCCGAGCTCTGCGCCACTCGCGCCGCCGCGACGTCGAGCGCCGGGAAGCGCATGAGCGCGCCGCCGCCGCGCAGGCAGCGGATCCAGTAGCCGTCAAAGGCCACGAGCCGGTCAACGATGCCGTAGCCCTCCGCCGCGGAGTAGCCGAAGACGCCGTCCTGGATGATCTGCAAGGTAACGGCTTCGTCGTAACCGACCGCCGCCTCGCCACCGGCCTCGAACTGCAGCGAGGCCACGTCCACGGGCGCGCGCCGCGGCGACCCGATCTGGTTCCAGCC
>JALGUI010000612.1 GCA_029820915.1 Candidatus Zipacnadia bacterium
CAGCGCGAGGATGGTGGCGACCGCGGCGTCCGTGGCGTTGCCGCCGTCGGCCAGGAGCCGCAGCCCGGCCGCCACCGACTCGGGGGCTCCCGCGGCGACCGCGCCGCCGGTGCCCGATGCGTGATGCCCGATCTGCATGTCTTCCACGAGCTCTTCCTCCTTCTGTCGCCCCGCCATCTTACCACAGGCGGTATCGGTGTGCGACGATCCCGCCGGTCACGGGAAGACCCGGTAGCCGGTGGTGTGCAGGACGCCGTTGATGATGAGCCAGAGGGCGCCGGCACTGTACTCGCCCAGCACCAGGCCCAGCGCCGGCGCCTGCAGGCGGCGATACAGGCCCACCGAACCGTAGCGTAGCACGAGGCCCTTGAGCGCCCAGCCTATCAGGAAGGGCAGCCACCTGAGTGACCCCTGGAAGCCGTCGCCGAGGATGTAGGCGATCGGGTGGAGGGGGAACCACAGGAAGAGCTGCCGCAGGCGAATCAGCAGAGCGCAGAAGGCCCCGCCCGCCAGCAGTCCGAGGAGACGGTCGCTCTCGATGCCCATCGGGTTGGTCAGCATGGCGGCGATCTTGATGCTGTTGTAGCGCGGGGCGCTCAGGAACAGCCACGGGTCCATGTTGACGCCGCCCGCCGAGTAGATCGCCTGGAGCAGAGCCGCCAGCCCAAGCGGCAGCGCGATGAGGGTGGCCACGGCGAGGGCGGAGTACATCCGCCGGCGGTCGATGTGCGCCTCGTCGGCCATCTTCAGCGACTGGATGATCTGGGCCATGATCGAGCTGCGTTGGTCGAACATGAAGACCCATTCGGTGTAGTGCAGGAGCGTGATGTCCATCGGTGAGAACGCCGCGGAGCCGACAAGTGCCGACAGCACCAGGCTCGGCTTCATGTGCAGCGCGCGGGCGAACAGGATCCCGCTCTCGGCCACCATGCGCCCCAGCCCCCAGGCGATGATCAGGAAGAAGAGGTAGGTGACGGCCGCCAGCAGGTACGACATCCCGGCGATGCGCAGCCACGCGACCACGATGACGCCGGCCACGATCAGTCCCCAGAACGCCGCCCGCATCGGCACGGCCTCCGGTCGCTCGCCCGGAGGTGGACATCGCCCGCCGACCACTCGCTCCCACACGTCACGCAGGTGACCCCGCGCGACCCACATCCCCGACAGGACGTAGACCAGGAAGGCGCCCTGGAAGGTATGCCCCTCGACCCTGGCGTAGAGCGGGCGCCGGCCGAAGGCGTCGAAGCCCACGTGCAGGAAGCGGCCGAGCCACCAGAATGCCCACACCGAGAACGAGATCTCGGTGGTCAGGAAGTACGCGAAGCCGATCACCGCGAAGTGGATGTAGAAGCCCGACCGCAGGTAGACCCAGGGGCGCTCGGTGATCGCCAGCAGGAAGGTCCCGCGGCGCAGGCTCAGCAGCGGCACGCCGTGATAGTGGAAGTAGATGGCGTTGAGGCTGTGGAAGACGAAGGGGATCGCGAAGCCGACCCACATGAGCCTGTCGCTGAGGAAGGGCAGCGCCGAGATGCCGCGCCGCTCGCCCAGCACCATCTCGACCGGCAGCTTGACCAGCGGGTAGATGAGGTTCTCGCGATCGGACCACTGCCTGCGGACGATGCTGGCCAGACAGAACATCGAGAGATAGAACGCAAGCGCCAGCACCGACCAGGCGATCAGCGGCATCAGCCACTCCCGCCACGGCAGCGACGCCGTCGGCGGGAGGGCCTCGTAGAACCACTCGATGGCGGGGCTGTCGGGGTCGGGCTGGATCCACCGGGGCAGGTACTGGAAGAACTCCTCTCGCCACCTGTTCTCGGCCGTGGCGTAGTAGGCGGGGCCGGTGAGGGTGGGGAGCAGGTAGAGGCCGAGGCCGTAGCTGGGAATCCCGGCCGCGACCAGCATCATGCCGGTGATGACCAGGTTCTCGTGTGGCGTCGGCGCCCGTGCCGGGGCCAGCCGGCGCACCAGCCAGGTCGCGGGAAGCAGGATGAGCAGGAGCACCATCACGGGGCCGACGGGGAACTGGCAACTGGACAGGTCGGCCGAGCGCGCAAAGCCCCAGCCATCGGTGTTGGCCGTCACGATGACCAGTGCGGCCGTCAGCACCGAGCCCACGAGCAGTGCGCGCGGGCCCGCACCGGCTACTGCGGTGCGTGCCGGAGGCTGCGCATCTCCCTGGCTTCCGTGATGATCGTCGGCTTCGCGCATGCCGTGCGTTTCGCTGCCTGAGCACGAGAGCGCGCCCGCGCCGGCCTACTCAGCGCTTGCGCAGGTCCACGATCTCGTGCTCGAGCTTGTCGAAGGTGTTGCCCTCGAGCGTCA
>JALGUI010000613.1 GCA_029820915.1 Candidatus Zipacnadia bacterium
CGCGCGCCGGAGGCAGTTCCCCGCGCGCGCCGAGGTCCTGCCGGCGAGGCGGCTGCCGTTGCCCGGCCGTTTGGAGGGGCGCGACTACGCTCGCGCCCGGCCGTTACCCTCTGTAGGACAGGCTTCCAGCCTGTCTGCCGTTCGTCGGTCGTGCGCGCCGCGTAACGGCATCCTCAACGGCATTGACAGGCTGGAAGCCTGTCCTACGGTTAACGGCAACTCGCCGTCAGCGGCTGTGGGAGGATGTCTATCCCAGCAGCCGCGCCGGCAGTCCCGCCTCGCGCATCTTCGCCCGCGCCGTCTTCTTCTGCATGCGCTTGCCCTCGGCGCTCCAGGGCTGCACGAGCTTGAGCCTCTTCGCGCAGACCGCTTTGCGGTCTGACAGCGCGCGGTACACGTCCGGCAGGTCGAAGTGCTCCAGCACGTAGGGCAGCATCGCCGACAGCGGCCAGGTCTGCATCTCGGTCTCCGCCATCTCGCGGTAGGAGATCGGTGCGTTCTTGAGCGTCACGCGCTCGACCCGCGCAACCGTCCCCGGTTGCCCATCCAGCAGCGCCGCGAAGGCCGCCGGGATCGCCCCCCAGCCGCGCCCGACCAGGTGCACGCGGTCGTAGCCATACTGCGCCATGAAGTCGAGCGTGCGCAGGATGTCGTGCACCCGCCAGCCGAGGTAGGGCTCGCCCAGCATCAGCCCGTAGGACGCGTAGAAGTAGTCGCTCCCGTAGATGTGCTCGAAGGTGTCGAGGCCGCAGGAGTTAGGCCTCAGCTCGCCGATGCCCCGGTAGTCGCAGGCGAAGAAGCCGTCATTCTCCGCCGCCAGCTTGCGGCACAGCGCGTCCTCGCGCAGGTCCGCGTCCGAGGAGTGGTGCGGGACGTAGAGCACCGCCGGGCCACTGCCGGGAAGGGGTCGCGAGGCCCGCGCGCCGTCCTCGAGCTTGTAGACCAGCGCCCGCGCACCGTGCTCGGGGTCGGTCTCCAGCAGGTAGCTCGCCGAGGCCCGCGGCCACTCGCGGCCCGAGACCGGGCGCAGGATGCGGTAGTGGGGCGGCTCCTCCGGGCTCTCCGGCAGGTTCAGCAGCCGCTTGGCCGCGCGCAGCAGGTCCTCGCCGGACACCTCGCCGCGCTTCGCCGCCAACTGCTCGGACCTCTCGCGCGTGAAGTCGAAGACGGTCGCGGGCTTCAGCTCGTCCACCTGGCCGCTGTCCGTGCACCACAGCGTTTGCTCGTCCTCGATGGTCAGCTCGGGCTCCTTCGCGCCCGCGCGGGTCTTGCCGCAGTGGCGGTTGAAGAACCGGTACATCGCCTCGCGGTTCTCGATGTGGTAGCCGTGCGGGCGCGGGCCAATGTGAAGCTGCACGTTCTCCTCGGCCCCCAGCAGCCCCCAGAAGTGCCGCAGGCGCTCGAAGGTGTCGATCGACCCGCGCACGTCGAAGTAGTCCTGCTCCTGGGTGAGCAGGATCAGCGGCTTGGGCGCGTGGAGCATCAGCAGGTCGCCCATCTCCATGCCCGGAGACCCTTTGGGGTCTCGGCCGAGCGTGAAGGGTGGCTGCTGCTCGGCGTCGGCGGGCAGCTCGTTCTCGGCGTTGGCGCGCCAGCTCGTGACGTAGCAGCCCGGCGCGGCCATGGTGAAGCGATCGTCATTCGCGAGCAGCAGCGTGGTCATCGTCCCGCCGCCGGAGTTGCCGGTCAGGCCGATGTGCTCGGGGTCCGCCTCCTCGCGCGAGAGCAGGTAGTCGAGCGCGCGCATGCCGTCCCACACGCGCCACGAGCCGAAGAACTCGCCGGCGAGGATCTGCTGGCGGCCCATCCAGTTGTGCTCGCGCGTGCACGCGCCGACCACCGAGCCGCCCTCGCCGTCCGGGTATTGCAGGCGCTCGCCCTGGCTGAGCGGGTCGAAGATCAGCACCACGTAGCCCTTGCGCGCCAGCCCCTGCGAGAAGGACTGGTAGAGGTCGCAGGCCTTGCCGTCGGCCGAGTGTCCGCACACGCCCAGCACCGCGGGCGCCGGGCGCTTCAGGCCCTCCGGCACGTAGAGGTTCGCGGTGACGGGGAAGTTCGGGCGGCTCTCGAAGATGATGTTCTCGACGCGGTAGCCATCGCGGTCGAGCGTCCCCACGATGCGGGGCTTGAGCGCGCCCTGCGACCGAGCAGGCCCACGCCGGGGCATGCGGCCGAAGACCTTGCGCATGGCACGGCGCAGCTCGTCCTGATACCCCAGCGCGGCGCGCTTCGAGCGCATGCCCATGATGCGCCCACGGTTCTCGTCGCTGACCTCACGCACGCGGGACACGAGGTACTCCTGCATCACCTGCGGGAAGCGGTTG
>JALGUI010000614.1 GCA_029820915.1 Candidatus Zipacnadia bacterium
GACGCGCCGCCGGGCGCCGGGATGGAGCTGTCGATCCGCTGGGGCGACGCGCACGGCGGCAACCTCGGCTACGAGACCGCCCTCAGCTCCGGCGGCACCCACGGCTGGCGACACGTATCCGGGACCGTCACCGCGCCCGACGGCGCCGTCAGCGCGCACCCGCTGATCGTCAAGTGGCAGGACCGCGGCATCACCGGCACCTTCTGGGTGGACAACGTCGTGTTCCGCGAGGCGAGCGGCGACGAGAACCTGCTGAACATGGGCAGCTTCGACGAGCCCGAGTGGCCCCCCCACGGCTACCTCAAGCCCGAGGGCCCCGACGGCTCGATGTGCTGCAAGATGGTCTCGACGCCCCGCGACGCCGACCGCCAGCAGGCGCTGTGGGTGGACCCCGAGGAGTTCGTGCCCGTCGTCGCCGGACGGGAGTACGCGGTCGAGCTGGACGTGCGCTGTGACGCGCTCGGCTCGCCCAGCTCCAGGCCCCTGTGCGGGCTGCTGTTCGAGGCGCCCGCCGACCTGCCCGAGGGCGAGGCGCCGCTGTGCACGTACTTCCAGTCCCTCGACGGCGCGGTCACCGAGTTACCCCAGGCCGGCACGGTCACGGTCCTGCCACCACTGCGCGACGTGCGGCCCGAGCGGGCCCGCATCACGCCCTGCTACTACACCTCGGCGCTGGCCGACGCCGAGGTCGGCCGCGCCTACGCCGAGAACTGCTGGGCGTCGGGCATCACCTGGACCTACGGGAAGTACGCCAACAACGTCGTCGAGCACGTCGCGCCGCGCGGCCACCAGGTGATCCTCAGCATCGGCTGGCACGGCTGGAACCCCGTCGGCGCGGACATGACCGACTTCATCGAGGAGCACCCGGGCACCCGTGCCGTCAACTTCGAGGGCGAGCCCGAGAGCCACTACTTCTGCCCGACCTGGTTCCTCTCCGACGAGGCCGCGCCGGCGCGCGACATGCTCGAAGCCTGGCTGGTCGATGCCGTCAACTCCGCACCCTACTACGGCGCCAACTGGGACCTGGAGCAGCCGGTTGTCGATCCGCCCACCTTCTGCACCTGCGAGCGATGCCTGGCGGCCTTCCGCGAGTTCGCCGGCCTCGACCCCCAGACCGAGCTGAGCCCGGAGCTGCTGCTGGGCGACTATCGCGACCGCTGGGTGGACTTCCGCTGCACCCAGAACGCCACCATGGCCGGGCTCCTCAGGGCGATGCTCGACAAGGCCGACCGCCCCATCGAGTTCTCGGTCTACTCGGGCTTCCAGTCCACGCGCACCAAGGAGCACTACGGGGTGGACTGGGCGAAGCTGGCGCCGCACATCGACCTCGGCATCGCCGGCTACGGCGGCTCGGCCGAGAACGTGGCGGCGACCGTCGAGGCGCTGGGCGATACGCCGCTGATGGGCGGCGAGATGTGGTACCTGTCGCACCGCGACGACGGCCGCGCCGCGCCGCGCATGGAGACCTGGCGCAACCGCGTGTTGCGCAAGTTCGTCGAGAGCGGCTGCCACGGCGTGCTCTTCTGGTGGCTCGCCTCGATGGACGGCGGCGCCTTCTACGCCACCTCCGAGGCGTCGGCCATCATCGCGCAGTACGAGGACTGGTTCCGCCACGAGCAGCGCTGCGACGAGCGCGTGGCCGTCGAGGGCCTCAACGCGCGCGACTGGGCGGCCTTCGAGCGCGACGGCCGCGTGCTGGTGCTGCTGCTCAGCTTCGAGGACGAGCCGGTCGAGGTGAGCGTGGCGGTGGACGGCGAGGCCCGGCAGGTCGAGGTCGGGCCCTACGGGGTCGAGGTGCTGATCGTCGAGTAGCGCGCGTCCGCGCCCTCGGCGCCTCACCGGACAGCGGGGGCCAACGGCAGGGCGGTCTGGGAAGACCGCCCCTCCTGACGACGATGGCGGTCGGGCCCGAAGCCCGACCTGCGCGGGGGAGCGACGCGTTTGGGATGCAGTAGACAGTCGAGTCGCGCTGGAAGCCGGACCTGCGCGGGGGAGGGACGCGTTCGGGACGGAGTAGGCTCAGCCGTTGTCGTTCGGAGCGACGCATGTTCACATGCATCGGCCGTTCCGTGCGACGGGCGTTCGCGAAGCGAACCCCGTGAGACTGCCACGCAGTCTCCGCAAGGTCGCCTGCGGCCTTGCGGGCGCCCCGCCGCCGTCGCTGTTCATGGAGAGGCGGGACGTTTGCGCAGCAAACTCCCCAAGAGACCGCACCGCGGTCTCCGGGACCCCGTTCCCGCCTGTGTCGTCGTCGTTGCCGTTCGGAGCGACGCGATTGGGACGGAGTAGGCTCAGCCGTTGTCGTTCGGAGGGCGGTTCTTCAG
>JALGUI010000615.1 GCA_029820915.1 Candidatus Zipacnadia bacterium
GCCACCAGCGTGTCGGCGTTGCGGGCGCGGGTGAACTCGGCGGCGGGCTCGGCGGCGTAGTCATCGTGCGCGATGTTGGTGCCGAGGCCGCGCTTGCCGTCGGGCGGGAACTTGACCTGCTCGACGATCGCGCGCGCCTGCTCGGCGCTCTCGACGTGCGGGAAGATCAGGCCGTCGCAGCCGAGGTCGAGGTAGCGCGCGGGCCACTGGCCGCGGAAGCCGGGGGCGCGCACGTAGGCCTGCAGGCCGATGTCGCGCGCGGCGCGCATCAGCCACGCGACGGTCTCGAGCCCCGGCCAGTGGTGCTCGGTGTCGAAGATCACGAAGTCGTAGCCCGCCTCGCGCACGATGCGGCAGGTCCCGGGCGACGCCATCTCGCCCAGCATCGTGCCCACCACCGCCTCACCGCGCGCCAGCGCGGCCTTCACCGGGTTATCGGCCATCGGTCAGCCCCTCTCTCTCGGCGTGTCGGCGCCTCTTGATTCGCCGCCATGCGCGCAGTCCCTCTTGCGACGGCGGCCGGTCGCCAGGCGCCTGCCCAGCCGTTTGTGGGATAGGCATTCCTGCCTGTCCGTCGTTGTCGTCGCCGTTCCATGCGACGGGCGCAGGTGGCGCGGGGCGCATCGGGGAATCGGGGGAATTGCACGACGCCCGTGGGCGTTGACTCCATCGGGTTCAGCGGAATGCCTGCGGGCCACTCCCCGGACCAAGGGCGAGCACGAGGCGGGCAATCACCATCGAGCTATGAGCGAGCACGAGGACAACCGGGAGCGGGAGACCCGGCGGCTGCCGGTCGCGTTGATCGCGACGCAGACGGCCCTGGTCGGGGGCCTGGGCGTGTGGCTACTGGTCCTGCAGCGTGACCTGGGCCGGCCGGATGAATGGGCGTTGCCGGTCTTCGGGCCGATCTACCCCGTCGGCTTCCTCCTCGCGCCGGTTCTGGCGCTGCTCGGCTTCGGGGGCCTGATCGTCTACCTGTGGCGATCGCTGCGCCGCGAGCAGGTCCCCAGCCACCGGCGTGGCCTGGCGTGGTCGCTGGCGATCTCGCTGTCGATCGGCGCATGGTGTCTGCAGGCGGCGCTGTGGAGCGTGGCTCCCGAGAGCGTGCCGCGGCTGGCCGCCATCCAGCTCAGCGACGTGTCCACAGGCTACCTGGGCGAGGCTTGGCGTATCGGTGATCTCGGCGAGTACCTGCAGAGCTACGCACAGGATATGCCGCAGAAGCCTGAACATGTCGCGACCCATCCCCCGGGCGCCGTGCTGTTCTTCTACGCCGTGCGCAGGCTCGGGCAGGTGGTGCCGACGCTGAGCGACGCGGCGCTGTTCGCGAGCAGCACGGCGGTGGAACTGAGCATCCGCGACCTGGCGGTGGAGGTCGTGAAGTATCCCACCGCGGCATGGCTGGGCAGCGAGGGCCTGGCGACGGCCATGCTGGCATCGTGGCTGCTGGGCGCGGCCGGGGCGCTGATGCCGCTGATCGTCTTCGCGGCGCTGCGCGGACCGATGGGGGACGAGCGGGCGCTGGCCGCCGCGGCGCTGCTGGCGCTCACGCCCGCCATGCTGCTGTTCTTCGCGGTGCTCGATCAGCTCATCGCCCTAGTGGCCACGCTCATGCTGGCGGCGCTGGCGGCCACGCAGCGGCACTGGGCGTGGTCTGCGGTCGCGGGGCTGATCGTGGCCGCGGCGCTGTTCGTGTCGCTGGGGGCGCTCGCGCTGGCAGCGCTGGGCGGCGTCTTCCTGCTGCTGCGCGCCGCCCGGCAGGTCGGCCAGTCCAGCGACGTCTCGTGGAGCGACACGCGCTCGGTCTTCGTGCCGCCCCTGGCCTTCGGCGCGGGGCTGCTGGCCGGTCTGGGGCTGTGGTACGCGGCGGGCGTCGATGCCGCGGGCGTGTTCAGCCAGGGACTGACCGCGCACTCGAGCATCACGGGCCTGGCGTCGTTCCGCAGCTATCACGTCTGGGTGTGGCTGAACCTGGTGGAGTTCGCGGTCTTCCTCGGCCTGCCGCTGGCGGCGCTGGTGGCGGCGGGAGTGCCGCGCGTGGTCGCGTCGCTGCGGGCGATGTCGGGGCGGACGCTGCCCGCCTACCTGGCGGCTTCGGCGCTGCTAACGCTGCTCCTGCTGGACGTGTCGGGGACGGTAAAGGGCGAGACGGGGCGGATCTGGCTGTTCTTCGCCCCGTGGCTGGCGGCGGGGGCGGCGCCGATCATCATCGACGACGAGGCGCGCGACCTGCGTCCGCTGGTCATCGCCTGCGCGCTGACCGCCCTGCAGGTGCTCGTCATGGCCTGGACCATGCAGCCGATCATGCGGCCCTACTGAGC
>JALGUI010000616.1 GCA_029820915.1 Candidatus Zipacnadia bacterium
GAACGGCCGGGCGGCGTGGGAACGCCGCCCCTCCTGACGACCACGGCCCGCCGGGCGGTGCCCTTGTCGTTGTGCCCCTCGCGCCCTCGCGAGGGGGTCGCCCGAAGGGCGACTGCCGTCGGCCGCGCGGCGTGGGAACGCCGCCCCTCCTGACGACAACGGCTGTGCCGCCTCAGTCCGGCAGCGTTAAGAGCAGCGGGCCGGCGTCCTGGTCCGCGACCCCGGCGTCGGCGGCGACCAGGCCACGCACCTCGCGCACCTCCTGCCGGTGGCGATGCCCGTAGATGACCAGCTCCACGCCCGCGCCCTCCAGCAGCGCCTCTCCCAGCAGCGGGCTGCCCAGGTACGCCCTGGCGAAGGCGCGCGTGGGGTCGTCGTGGTGGTAGTCGGCGAGTTCGGCGAAGGGCACGAAGTGCGTCACGCCCACGATGCGGCGCGCTTCGCCGGACGCCGCCGCCAGGTGCTCGCGCAGTCGGCCCGCGAAGTGCTCGGCCATCGCCGGGTCGCTCCGCCCCCAGTCCACATGCACGGTGTCGTTCCACACCGCCACATGCGGCGGGCCGTCGGTCTGCCAGATCAGGCCGTGGGCCGAGTAGTCCTCCGGCCGCAACTCCTCCCACGCGCCCTCGCGCGCCCCCGGCACGGCGTGGAAGGCCATGCGCCCGCCCTCCCCCCGCTCGACGCCCACGGGGGTGACGGTCATGCCCGGCAGCGGCGCCTCGCGCTGGTGGAAGCTGTAGTCGTACCAGCCCATGCAGCCCACGAAGGCCGTGTCGCCCAGGACGAACGGCTCGCGGTCGAGGCAGTGGAAGCCGTGCGCGGCGGCCATTGCCGGGATGACCTCGTCGTAGAGGCGCCGGGTATCGAGGCGCGAATCGTGCTGCCACAGATCGTGGTTACCGGGCACCATCAGGCGCGGCCCGGGGAAGTCGGCCAGCAACCCCAGCACCTCCGAGAAGCGCTCGGGGCCATCGGCGGCGCAGTCGCCCGCGAGCACGAGGACGTCGGCCTCGGCCCCACACACCGCGCCGGCGATGGCTTCGACGCGCGGCCGGGTCTGCTCGTCATAGTGCAGGTCGGCGATCGCGACGATCCTCATTCCGGCACCAGTCCCGCCGCCACCTCGCGCGCCACGTCGCGCCACGTCTCCGGCGGCGCCTCAAAGCACTCGACGGCGACCTCGGCGTCGAGCCGCCTGCCCTCCGGCCACGGGTCCTCCTCGATCTCCAGCTTCACGTAGAGCTTGTGGTACCGCTCGTGGTCCCAGTACCCGGTCAACACCCGTGCGCCCTCGGGGCGCTCCGTGTGGCGCAGCAGGAAGCCTGTCCGCCGGTCGGCGATGAACGCCGCCGTCCACTCCCAGTCCTCGTGCCACTCGAGTTCGTTCTCGTTCGCGAACTCGCCGGTCAGCTCTTCGCCGGCGGCGGTGACGGCCATCCACTCGGTGGTCTCAGCGCTCACGCAGAACATGAACGGGTAGATGACGCTCACCACCACGTCCTCGGTGGCGGTGAGCGTGTGCCGCTGGGTGATATGGCCATCCTCGAAGCTCAGCTCAGCCTCCAGGCGCACCTTGTCCAGCATGGCGGTCTTCGTCAGCTCGGCGCGCTCGCACGGGTACACGGCGCCGTCGGCCAGGTCGGCGATCTCGCCATCGACGGACAGCGTGGCGTTGCCGACCTGCTCCACGCCGCCCTCGGTGTGCGCCCCGCCGATCCAGCCACCGGCCGCGGGCACGCACAGCAGCGCCCCCTGTGCGCCGGTGGCCGTGCAGGTCTCCACACCGCGCCAGGACAACCGCTGCAGGTTCCAGGCATGCGCGCGCTGCAGCTCCGCCGTCAGACCGCCGCACTTGACGGTGACCACGGCCGGCTCGGGCCTGTCGTCCGCGCCCGCGACCGCGACGCACAGCGCCAGTGCGGTCGCGAACACGCGGGCAAGCTGCCTGGTGAGTATCATGCGGGCCGCTCCCCACCGCGCGATGCTGGAGTTTGCTTGCGCAAGCTTGAGTATGGACGACTCGACAGGCGAGGGCGCCTGTCGTACGAATCTGTCTTCGGAAACGGTAACTGAGAACCATGCCGTAGTGCGGGCGCCCTGCGCTCGCAGCGCGAGCGCCGAGGTCGCGAAGCGACCTCACCTGCACGCCGTTGCCGTCCGCGCGCCTCACAATACGCGCCGACTCCCGCACTCAAGCGCTACAGCCAGTCGAACTGCTTGAGGACGGTGCCCACCGCATCGCCTATATACTTCCCCAGGGTCCTCACGACCCACTCGGCGGTCGAGGGCAGGCGGCGGCGCGGCAGGGGGGCCGGGCACGACCCACTCGGCGGTCGAGGGCAGGCGGCGGCGCGGCAGGGGGGCCGGGGCGTCGGGCACCCGCGCCTGCGCCGCGCCGGCGGCCAGCGGCTGCATGTCGAAGCTGCTGGTGACGCTCAGCGGCAGGTCGGCTAACCCGCCGACGGACGCCGTGCAGTCGAACGCCATGTCGGCCTCCGCCGAGCGCGTCAGCCCGGTGCGCACGTCGATGGTGCGCCGCATCCCCTCAATGCTGAGCGCGCCGTTGCGCACCGTGATGTCATTATCCTGCAGCGGGTTGCGTGCGGCGAAGTCCGGGAAGCTCGCCTCGATGTCGGTGACGACCGTCGCCACCTCGCCGTCCACGCTCTCCAGCCGCGAGGTCGTCCGCACAGTA
>JALGUI010000617.1 GCA_029820915.1 Candidatus Zipacnadia bacterium
CTCCCCTGCCGCAGCCGGCCGGACAGCAAAGCCTCTGTTGTCGGCTGCGGCGAGCAGGCGCGCCGCGGCCAGGGCTACCCTCCAGCGCAGGCCGTCGAAGTCCTCGGGAGCGAAGGGACGGTAGGTCAGGGGCCCGAGCGCGGCCGGGCTGATGTCCAGATCTATGTAGTCGGCGGTGCTCGCCAACACCTCTCGCGCGTAGGCGCGCGCCTCGACCACCGCCGGGGCCTGACTGTCGGCAGACTCCTCGATCAGGGCTTCGAGCGTGTGCATGTAGGAGTCGTCGTCAACTCCCTCGCGCATCTCCTCCCAGAACCAGGAGCCGATCATGCGCCCCGTGGGTGAGTACGTCACGTTGCACCATCCCGGCGCCTCGTTCATGACCTGGCAAGCGTGGCTGTCCATTCCCTGCGGGTTGTCCCAGTCGCTGTTAGGGATCCCCCAGTACGGCCCGTAGAACTCGTGGAAGGTCGCCGACGCGCCGGCCTTCCACAGGTAGTATCCGGGCACGAGTCGCCCCCGGCAGCCATACAGACCGAAGGGCTTGCCGGTTGACCGCTTGCCGGTTGACCGAGCCATCTCGACCTGCTCCTCGCCGTTGTTGCCGACCCCGTGGAACATGCCGAGGAAGGCCATGTCGGCCTCCCGCAGAGCGATGGGCTGACCCCAGGCGGTATTGCAGCTATGGCAGGTGAACAGGTTGGGCCACTCGTCGCGGTTCTCGGTGATGAACCGATGGTACCTGATCCACGCGTCCGTGCCCCCGTCCGTCGGGAGCGTGTGGCTCTCCTCGGCCGTGATGTGCATGTACACCTTATCGAAGCCCTCTGCCGCCAAGGTGGCGCTCAGGTCCCTCAACCAGTTCCGAGTGTCCTCAGTGGACCAGGCATCGCTACCCGCCCCAAAGGAGGCCAGCACGCGGTCGGAGATCGGAGCCCCGTCCACCAGCAGCATCCCCTGCCGGCCAAAGCCCGAGTCCTCGATCAGTTGGAGGAACTGCCTCGGGGGGCCGGACAGGCTGTTCGGCTTGTCCCATTCCACAACGCCGCGCTCGCGGGAGAACATGCTTCGCCACCAGGCGGTGAACTCGGGGGCGAAGCCGTGCCCGTAGAGGTCGTCGATGGCTGCCTGGCAGTAGTACTGTCTGTTGCGGATGTCGCCATCCGCCACCGGGTATTCAGACGGATAGGGGATGGTCACAGCGTTGGCAGCACGGCGCATCACGTGCAGGCGCTGCGGGCGACTCAGCTCGAAGGGAAGCACCCGCAATGACAGCGCGAGGGTTGTGGGCGGCGCGTTGCTGGGCGCGAACTCCACCTCACCGCGATAGATGCCCGGCGCGGCCTGCTCGGGCAGCTTCAGGCTGAGCCAGCAGCGCTGGGCAATACCGCCGAACAGCTCGCGCTCCTCCCCCCAATCGGGCAGGAAGGTGCCTCGAATGTAGTAAGCGGTGCACGGGCGCGCGCGCCGCTCGTGCTTCTGCTGAAGGTACCAGACGCGGACGATGTCGGCGGGCAGGACAGCGCCGTCCTCACCACGCAGGTCTGAGGGGGTGATCGTCACGTTGTGCAGGTCCTCGAGCGGCCAGACAGTGAAGGTCAGGGGCTCGTACTCGCCCGGCGTGGCGAACACCGCAAGCTCGGTGCTCACGTCCTCGGGATCGGGACGTGAGTCGTGCTCGACCGCCTGCATCCAGTGACGGCGGTACACGACATAGCCACGCTCCTGGTCCTCAGCCGTGGGCTGGTAATCGCCCCGGTACGCGCCCCGGCTGGGGTCCACGGGGAGCAGCTCAGCCCAATTGCTGGCGAACTCCTCAGCCAGTTGTGCGTCCAGCTCCGCGACCGCGGCCGCGTGCGCCTCTGCCTCGACCGCGGGCGTGATGATCATCCCGCTCATGAACCCGCTCAACGCCTGTACGTCCATGCGACCGCCCGTAACGGTCACCGTGAAGTCGTGCCGGCGATAGCGGGGCCGTATGTACCTGTCGTAGACGGCAAGGCCTTTGCGCTCGAGGTCGTCGGGCGTGACCAGGGTCGCGTGCGAGTAGCGGAAGTACTCCTCGTCCATAAGCGCATTGAACTCGCGCTGCTCGCCTACCACTACCTCGCCATTGACCTCAACCACATGGTTCATCTGGTCCACGTTGGTCCGCCAGATCGCGCCCATGAACAGCGAGCAGGCATAATCGCCGTCAGGCAACATGCATGAGAAGGTTGCACGACGCACCGAGTGACCGTGCAGTTGGGTCGGGTACGCGGGTTGGACGCACCGTGTGCCGGCGTAGAGCGGCTGGCCATTGCGCAGCTTCCAGCCGAAGTCGCCCGCTTCGTCGAACGAGCGGTCGAAGGGCACGGCGGTGAATCCCGGGGTGGGCTTGGTGTCCTCGGCGACGAAGTCGAAGGCGAGCGAACCTGGCGGCGGGCTGAAGATGCGCTGAGGAATCCGAAGGACCTGCACATCGTCCACGGCAACGAGGCCCCGGAAGTTGGTCGGCAGAGAGATGTAGACCTCGATCGCCCGCGCGGGCTCGGGGACTGTGAAGTCCACCTCCCGCATGCGCCAGCCCTCGGAAACGCGGGCATACCCGCCGGTGTGGGCGGTCGCCGGCGGGTACACTCGACGATTCAGCCGCTCGCCGTCATCGCCGAGGAAGTAGGCCTGGACGGACAGCGCCTGGCCGCCCTCGAGGTTGCTCGCCTCGATGCGGTGGTACTGGCGGAGGCGGTAGGTCTCTCCCGGCTCCACCGGCAGGGGCTCGCGGGCGCGCAC
>JALGUI010000618.1 GCA_029820915.1 Candidatus Zipacnadia bacterium
TCGAGCGCGCTCTCGAGCTCGCCGATGGCGTCCTCAAGGGGGGCGAGGAGCCTGCCGTGGAGGTCGCGCGACAGCGTGCGGATGGCCGCGACGGAGCGCTGGAGCTCGCTGTCGCCACCCGCGTCGGCGCGCGGCGCAGCGTCGGCGTGAGGGGGCGGAGCGTACTGCGCGACCAGGGCAAGCAGGTCATCGGGGTCCACGGGCTTCGAGAGGAACTCATCGCAGCCGGCCTGTCGGCAGCGCTCCTCGTCGCCCCTCATGGCGTGAGCCGTGAGGGCGATGATGGGAACGCGGGCCCCGTCGCCGGACTGGCGGATGAGGCGCGTCGCCTCCAGGCCGTCCATTGTCGGCATCTGGACATCCATCAGGACGACGTCGATGCCACCGCCTCGGACCGCCTCGACGGCCCTCTCGCCGTCCTCGACCGGTCGCACGCGATAGCCCCTCTTCTCGAGGATCTTGCAGATGAGCATCTGGTTGACGGGGTTGTCCTCGGCAAGCAGGATGGTGGGCGCGCCGCTCGTCGATGGGAGCTGGGAGGCGTTGCCCGGCGGTGCAGTGCGCGTCCCGTGGGTAGTGCCGAGGAGTTGTGCCACCAGGGTGATGACATCGGTGATATTGGTCGGGCTCTTGCGCAGGATTCGGTCGTACTGGCCGTTGAGGCGCGCCACGTCGTCGCTCGAGAGATCGCGAGCGGTGTTGATGAGAACTGGGACGTGCTGTGTCGCCTCTCGCTGCCGGAGCTCGGCGAGCAGCTCGAAGCCGTCCATCCCGGGCATGAGCAGGTCCAGGACCATGACGTCGACTCGCTGGCCGCTGTCCACGATGGCGAGGCATTCGGGGCCGCTGGCCGCGCAGAGGGTCTCGTAGCCCGCGCGCGTGAGCGCGTGGCGGAAGCAGTGGAGGACGGCCTCGTGATCGTCAACGACCAGGACGGTGCCGCTCGCGCCGGTGGGATGGCGGAGCGCCTCGATCCGCCGCACGAGGGTCTCCCCGTCCACGGGCTTTTCGATGTAGTCCACGGCGCCGAGGGCGAAGGCCCGTTGCTGCTCGGCGAGCACGGAGCAGACGATGACAGGGATGCCGGCCACATCAGGATCGGCTTTCAGCGCTTTGAGCACCTCGAAGCCGTCCATCACCGGGAGCACGAGATCGAGGACGATGGCGAAGGGCCTGTGGGCACGCACCAGGCCCAAGGCGGCGCTCCCGTTGTCCGCCACGAGCGCGTGAAGGCCCGCCTTCTCCAGGTGCGTGGTGATGAGCACTGCCGTGGTGGGCTCATCCTCGACGACGAGCACGAAGGGCTCGGCGCCCTGGGGAGCGGCCGGGCGAGCGCTGGGTCCGGGCCTGCCTGCGTCGGCGGCTGAGCTGGCGGGGCTGGGCTGCTCCTCCCGCGGATCGGCAAGCCTGGCCTTGATGGTGAAGTGGAACGTGCTGCCCTTGCCTTCCTCGCTCTCGGCCCAGATTCTCCCCCCGAGCATCTCGACGAGGCGGCTCGAGATGGCGAGGCCCAGCCCTGTCCCGCCGTGGCTTCGGGTCATGGACCCGTCGGCCTGGACGAAGGGCTTGAAGATCCTCTTGAGCTTGCTGTCGGGAATTCCCCGGCCCGTGTCGGAGACACTGAAGTGGAGGCGCTCCGCCCCGTCGTCCTGCGCCTCAGCTCGGCGGATGGCTATGGTGACGCCGCCGCGCTCGGTGAACTTGAGGGCATTGCCGACGAGGTTGATGAGAACCTGGCGAAGGCGCGTCGGGTCGGTGGCAGCCAGCCGAGGGGTGTCGGGGTGGGCGTCAACGTCGAGCCGGAGTCCTTTCTCCAGCGCGCGGACCTTCAGCAGGTCGCAGACTCCCTGCGCGATGGCGGTCACGTCAACGAGCTCAACCAGAGGCTCCAGGCGGCCGGCCTCGATCTTCGAGAGATCGAGGATGTCGTTGATCAGCTCGAGGAGCTGCGCGCCGCTCTGGCAGATGATCTCGGCATAGCTGCGCTGCTCGTCGGTGAGGTCCTCCTGGAGCAGGAGCTTCGCAAACCCGAGCACGCCGTTCATCGGCGTGCGGATCTCGTGGCTCATGTTCGCGAGGAACTCGCTCTTGGCCCTGTTGGCCGCCTCGGCCGCCTCGCGCGCCCGCTCCAGGTCGTCGGCCAGGTTGAGCGACGCTTGCCGGGCGGCTTCGAGCTCCTCGGCGCGACGAGCCAACTCCCGGGTCGCGCGCTCGGCCTGATGCCGCGCCTCGACGAGCTCGGTGACGTTGATGAGATTGAGCAACACACCATCGTAGCGGCCATCGCGATAGATGGGCTGCACGCGCAGCATCA
>JALGUI010000619.1 GCA_029820915.1 Candidatus Zipacnadia bacterium
ACGCGCGGGCCCTCAGCCAGCACTCGGGGCTCGCCCCAGGTCTCGCCCTCGTCCTCGGACAGCGCGATTACGAGGGTGTCGCGCCAGCCGTCGCAGTCCACCTCGCTGCCCGCGCTCGTCGGCGGCCCATCCCACGCCAGCTCTTCGAGCGGACGGACCACCTTGCCCGGCGTCAGCGGATTCCACACCAGCGCCAGCCGCCCGCTGGCCAGCCGCAGCACGAAGCCCGGCGCGTTGCTGGCCGGGATGTCGGTCGGCTCAAGCTGCCGCCAGGTGCGCCCGCCGTCGTATGACCAGGCCCGCCACAGCCGGTCGAGTGTCGTGCGCAACAGCATCATGATGCGGCCGTCGGACAGCTCGGTGAGCGTGGCCTCCATGGCCCCATCGTGATGGCCGCGCCCGCCGAGGTCGATCAGGCTGCTCGGCTCCCAGGTGGCGCCGTCGTCGGCCGAACGCACCGTGTAGGTCCCATGCCGGCCGGGATTGCTCAGCAGGCACTCGATGGGCACCACGGCCGCGCCCGTGGTGGTGACGATCATGTCCTGGATCGCCCCGCACCAGCCGTCGTAGATGAGTTGGCGGTCGATCCAGGTCTGCCCGCCATCGACGCTGCGGATGCACCACACGTCCAGCCTCGCCTCGATCGCCTCCCCGGCCTCATCGTCCCAGCGGAAGCGCTTGTTCTCGAAGTCGCGGTAGAAGAACATGAGCGCCCCGGACGGTGTGAGGATCGCGTTCCCGGCTTCGAGGCCCTCGGTGATCCGGCCCGGGCCCTCGCCCTCGTACATGGTGGCGATGCGCTCCCAGGTCGCGCCGTCGTCATCGCTGATGCGCACGCTTCCCCCATCCTCGGCGGTCAGGCAGAGCAGCCGCCCGTCATCGAGGGCCACGAGCGAGCCGGCGGCGGTGTCGTGCATCAGCCACCCGGCGGGCGGGTGCAGACGGTAGCCGAGCTGCCGGAAGGACGGCCGCTCTCCCTGCCCGAACGCCCCGGGCGCCACCATCACCGCAACCATGACCGCCATCAGCACGATCCACCCGGTCATCACGATCATCCCTTCCCGGCACTCGTGTACGGGCAGCACGGGACGGCACCGCTTGCCGTTACGCAGAGCTCCTCAGCGGGGCGTGCTCGGCCAACCGCCTGTGCGCCCGCAGCCTACGGAGCCCTTGCCTGCCTGCCCCCCGCGCCCGCGGGCGCAGGAGGCGCTCACGGCAGTGAGCGCCGACGGCGCTGTGGCGCGGACGCAGGCCGGCGCGTAGCGCCGGGCGCAGGTCGCGCCGCCACCGGCGATGGGCGCGCAGGTCCGTCCGAAGGATGGGACGGAGCGCGCGAGCCGGCCGCGGGCGCCAGGCGACGGCCGGCCGCTTCCCGTCGCCCCTGTCGTCCCTTACGCCCGCCCGCAGTACTCCTTTAGGAACCGCGCGCCCTCCTCCACCGCCGCCCGCATGATGACCTCACCGGTGTCTGCGCTCGCCACCGTCGGGTCACCGTAGATGCCGCTCTCGCCCTCCTGGAGGTACCACGTGGACCACGTGACCCGCTGACTGCCCATGAAGTTGTCGCCCGCGATGAAGTCGGAGTGGTACTGCATGGGCTCAGCGACCGCGCGGTCCATGTCCACGACCTCCGGGCTGATGTGCAGCAGCAGCGAGGTCTCCCACTCGCCACCGTGGATCGACCCGCCCTGCCCGGATCGCCGTACCTCGTTGAACGCCTGCGCGGAGAGCTTCGCCGGACTGAGGATCGCGATGGCCGTGTCGCAGGCGTCGCACAGCTCCCGGTTGACGGTGCTCAGCGGCCCGCTGTGATGGCCGTGACAGTCGAGGACCGCCAGCTTGCCGAACCCCATCTCGAGCGCCGAGCGGCAGATGTCGAAGACGTAGTCCATGAACACGCGCGAGCGCACCACGATCGTCCCCGGCCAGCGCGTCATGATCTTCATCGAATACCCGTACCGGATCGTGTCCATGACCAGGGCGGGCACATCCGGCTCCAGGGCCTCGCCGAGAGCCGCGCCGTAGGCCTCGGCGATGCGCGCGTCGGTGTCCACCGGCAGGTGCGCCCCGTGCTCCTCGGTGGTGCCGATGGGCAGGATCAGGAGCGTTCCCCGCTCGATGTGCTCGCGCAGCGTCTCCGATGACTGGTCGCGAAACAGCGTCGCCATCACGGGTCCCTCCTGCGCCGTCGCCTTGCCGTGAGGATGCGCAGCATCCTCCTGGAGGGCGCATGTTCACATGCGCCGCCGTTCGTCTCTCGCGGCCGACGGCAACGGCGGCGGCTCTGAAGGGCCGCCCTCCGAACGA
>JALGUI010000620.1 GCA_029820915.1 Candidatus Zipacnadia bacterium
CGGGCCGCTCGATGAGGTAGCGGTTCTCGGCATCGGTGGTGAGCTGGATCGAGCGTAGGGAGATGGTGCCGGTCCCCTTCGCCTGGATGGTGAAGCGGTAGCGCAGGCCGACGGTGCAGGGGACGTAGCCGGAGTAGATGGTCGCGTCGCCCTCGTCGCCGACGACGAGCCTGCCGGCCCTGTCGCCCGACAGGGCGTTCTCGGCGACGGCCGTGATCTCGCCGTGCCAGGCGGGCGATTGCGGCCACGGGCCCTTCTCGAAGCCGGGATCGTCGAGCAGGTTGTCGCCCGGCGCGGCGAGGGCGCCGGTGGCAACGACAGCGGCGATAAGCGCGACGCAGGCGGTGCTGTGCATCCTTGTCATCCTCTCGGTGGGCGGCGAGCAGCGCTCACGTGGCAGTCATCAGCCCTCACGCGCAACGAAGATGCGCGTCTGCGCATCCGCGGGCAGGTCGAGCGTCAGGCCCGCGTGTCCCGCGAAGTCCTCGAGGACGATGCGGCGCGGCTCGCCCCCGTGCGCGCATAGCGGATCGTAGGTCGCCACCACGTGGTACGGGCCAAGCTGCACCCGGCGCACGATGGGCAGCTCCTGGCCGAACTGCTCCTGCGCCGACACGTCGATGGCGACCTCACCGTGGCGCAGGATGTACTCCAGCGGCCTGACCAGCGCGAGGCCCTCGATCATCGCCGCCACCGGCGCGGACTGCGGGCGCAGCAGCGGCTCCAGCTCGTCGCGGGCCATGGCGAACGCGGGCTGGTCGTCGGTGACGCCGATGTCGCCCGCCTCGGGATCCACGAGCCGGAAGCGCACCGTCCCGTCATCGTCCACCTCGTCGATGCGCAGGGCCCGGTAGCGCGCGATCGACTGCGGCTCGCCGCCCTCGGGCGCGGCCTCGAAGGCCGTCCCGACCATCACGTACGCGCCCGCCTCGATCTGCGGCCGGTGATGGTTGCCGGTGCCCGACCAGTTCCACAGCACGAGGCCGTCGCAGCCGGTGAAGAAGCACAGGGCGGTCATGGCGCGCACGTCCTCGTCGGGGATGGGCAGGCCCCGCCACCAGCGCTCGCCGCCGCCCCCGCCGTGCAGCAGCGTCCAGTAGTAGGGCCGCACGGGCTTCTGCTCGGCCATGGTGCGCACCAGCCGCATGTTCAGGTCGAGGTTCGCCAGCGTGTAGGCCACGTTCCGGGGCGTCCAGTAGAAGCAGTAGACCGACGGGTTGAGGATGTCCACCGCTGCGTAGATCGCCTTCCCGAAGCTGTTCCACGCCCAGTCGGTCGCCGGATCGAGCGCGACCTCCTCCAGGCCCCAGTAAGTGCGCCCGAAGGGCTGCCGGCCGTAGATGCTCAGGTCGCGCCAGCCCTTGCGTCGCGCCGCCTCGATAGGCGCGATGTTCGTCTGCGCATAGCCTTGGTAGTATCGCTCCTCGAACGCCGCGCGCTCGGCCTCGGGAGCGTCCGCCGGGTACCACTCCTGCTCGCGCAGCTTGTCGGGCCCCAGCAGCCCGTGCTCCATGTCGATCATGAGTTGATCGAAGCGCGGATCGTGCGCCAAGGTCTCCTCCTGCTGCATCAGGTCCAGGAGATCGAGGTCCACAAGTTGGTCGTAGCGCCCATCCTCGATGCCGTGCTCGGGCAGCCACGTGTGCCAGTCGATGAGCCCGCCCCAGCGCAGCCAGCGCGTGCCCTCGGGCACGTGCGTCCAGTCTTCGGGCGCGTGGTTGTACGGGTAGAGGACGTTGAACCCGTGAGTGATGGCGTAGTCGTGCATCGCCCAGTTGTGCCAGCCGCCGTAGCTGAACTCGTTGCTGAACCAGCGGAAGCGGAAGGGCTCAATGTCGGCCGCGACGTACGGTGCTTCTCCCTCGGGCCAGTCGTCGGTCATCCGCGGGTCCCAGTCCTCTGCTGGCTCGCCCGGCACCGGCGGATCCTCGTCGAGCGTCACGCCGCGCAGGTCATCGATGGTCAGCGACGCATCGACGCGCAGCCCCACGTCGCCCTCCGGGGGGAGATCGATGACCGCGAAGCCATCAACGCGTTCGGCCAGCGTCGCCAGTTCCGCCTCGGCCTGTGCCATGTCCTGTGCGGGCGCGACCGCCACGCACAACAGCAGTGCGACCATGATGGCAGTGATCCGCAGCATGCTCCGACCTCCTCGACCACTCACAGCTCGCCCGCCGCTCTCAGGGCAGCAGCTCGATGGTCACCCGCTCAGCGATCAGGACATCGGCGAGCACGCAGACGTCCCCGCCCTCGCGCACGTAGTCCTGGCCCTCGGTGAGCAGCGCAATATCGAGGGCCAC
>JALGUI010000621.1 GCA_029820915.1 Candidatus Zipacnadia bacterium
CAGCGGCTCGCCGCGCTCGCGGATCGCCTCAAGTTCGCGCTCCAGCTTCAGGCCCAGCGTGATGTTGAAGTATGTCCACGGGATCGCCAGCACCACGAAGATGACCAGCAGCGCAATGCCCAGCCTGCGCAGGCAGCCGAAGCGCCTACGCCCAAGCTGCGGGTCGGCCCCACGGTCGTCGGGTCTGTCGGTCGCGGTCGGTTCGCGCTCCATGCGTCTCACCCCCATCAGGATTCATCTGTGGCTCCGCCAGCATCTCGGACATCAGCCGCCGGCGCTCGGCGAAGGCCTGCGCCCAGGCGCCGGCGTCGGACTCCGCTACGGTCATCGCCGGCTCGCCCACCAGCGCCAGCGCCCACTGCGGGACGGGCATTCGCCGCCGCGACATGCGCCGCTCTGCCTCTGCGATGAGGCCCTCGCGCAGCGCCGGGTCGGGCGCGGCCAGCCGCACTCGGCGCAGCCTCTGTTCGATCCGTCGGTCATCCATCGTCGATCTCTCCAAGCGCGGCGCGTAGCTTCTCCAGCGCGTAGCGGTAGCGGCTCGATGCGGTGTTCGGCGATATCCCGAGCAGCGCGCCGATCTCGGCGAAGGTGTGGCCCTGCCAGACCTTGAGCACGACCACCTCGCGCTGCTCGGGCGGCAGGTCGGCCAGCGCCTCGCGGACGGCGAGCGCATCGGCGGGCGCAGGGCTCGTGGCGGGCTCCTCGACCAAGTCGAGCGACTCGGGCTCAGGGCGGCGGGCGCGCCGAGCGAGCATGTGGCGGGCGACGGCGAACAGGTAGGCCGCCACGTCCTCGATCTCCGCCACGCGCTCCCCCCGGTCCACCAGCGTCAGGAAGCACTCGCTCAGCAGGTCCTCGGCCTCGGCGCGCGGGAGACCGCTGGCCAGCAGCCAGCGGAAGAGCCCGGTGGCGTGGCGGTCGTACAGCTCCCCCAGCGCGGAGGCATCAGCGCCGGCAAGTCGCGCGAGCAGCGTGCTGTCCGAGACCCGGCGCTCCGCCATCTGCCGACCTTCCCGCGTCGTCGCCGTCCGTGGGTACAGTGTGTTGCAGGGCGTATTCTCGTCTACGGGCCGGGGATATTCTTCGGTGACCGGCGCCGAGAGCACGTCACCGCTCGAGGCGCAGCTCCAGTTGGGGCGTCTCGCGGCCGCCGACCATCACGCGTTGCGGCTCAGTGGCAACCTGGCTCTCAGGGTCGAGGGCGTAGGCGCGGTAATCGAGCCCGGGGATCAGGCCCTCGACCCGCCAGCGGCCGTCGTCGCCGGCGCGCGTCACCGCGTGCCTCTTGAGCGTGTCCGGCAGCGCGTGCGTAGTGCCCAGGTCGTACGTGATGGCGGTCACGATGCATCCGGGGCGCGGCGCGCCGTCCTGGCCGAGCACAACGCCCGCCATGGCCGCCGCCGGCTCCAGCATGAACTCGGGCCGGAAGGCCGCGGGCAGCTCAATTGACATGCCCCATGCGCGCGAACCGTCGGCCTCGAAGGCCACCACCGCGACCTTGCCGGTCACGCGAAGGCGCTCCAGGCGGAAGGCGCCGTCGTCCCCGCTGGTCGTCATCTTGCGCAGGCCATCGACGCCGTGCAGCGACAGCACGGTCGCGCCCGCGACGGGCCGGCCGCCGAGGTCCACGACAATGCCCTCGAACCCCCGCCCGTCCGGGTTGAGCACGAGCGTCGGAAGCTCGTGCGTCTCCCCCGCTGCGAAGGTCAGCTCGCCCAGCGGCTCCCAGACGTCCTCGACGAGCATCCGCTGGGTGGGCCACGACGGCTCGATGACCAGCGGCACGCCCGCGGGCAGCGGGCCGATGCGCAGGCGCCCGTTGGCATCGCTGGCGGCCGTGGCGGGGATGTCGCGGAAGTTCATGGACGCCGGCGGGGGCAGCTGCACGATCGCGGAGACATCGGCCATCGGCCGGCCCTGCGTGTCCACGACCTGCGCCTCCGCCCAGGCGGCCGGCTGCAGGTGCACCCAGAACTCGGTCTCGTGCTCGGGCGGGACCATCTCGAGGGCGCACAGCCGCTGCGCCGGGTCAGTGACGTAGAGCATGCGCTCGTACGAGACGCGCGGCAGGCTGTAGCGCCCCTGCTCGTCGGCGATGAGCGGGTCGCGGCCCGCGGGGCCGTAGTGGGACTCGAAGCCGAGCATCTCGGCACGTGGCACCGGGTTACCCTCGGGGTCAACGACCGTTGCGGTCAGCATGGAGGTGGGCTGCAGGTAGAAGCTGACCTGCGCGCCGTCCGGCCCCAGCGCGAGTTCGACCATTCGAGGCTCCGCCCACTCGTTGGGGTAGCCCTGGAGGTGGGCTGCAGGTAGAAGCTGACCTGCGCGCCGTCCGGCCCCAGCGCGAGTTCGACCATTCGAGGCTCCGCCCACTCGTTGGGGTAGCCCGCCAGGTTGCCCTCGTAGCCCACGACAACGCGCCCTTCGGGCAGACGCAGGGCGAAGCGCCCGTCGTCATCCGCGACGGCGACGTTCCACGCGCGCGACGCCTCCGGCCTGCCTCCCACGACGCGGGCGCCGACCGCCGGTTCGCCGGTGTCCATCAGCCAGACGGTGCCCTGCACGACGGGCCCGTCGGCGGCAGCCGGCGCTACCAGCTCGACATCGACGCGCGAGGCGGTCTCTCCGGCGCGCAGGAGGACGCCGTCGGCGGGTCTGGCAAACAGCCCCCCGTCGGCGGGTCTGGCAAACAGCCCCTCGGGCGCGTCCACCTCGACGCGGTACCACTCCTCCCCCAGGCCGCCGATGCGGTACGAGCCGTCCTCACCGCTAACGGCCTCGCCGGGCAGCCCACGGTACGTCTGCGGCGCAGCGGCAACGCGCAGCCCGGCCATCGGCTCGCCCTCGCGCAGCACGCGGCCCTCGATGGCCGCCTCGGGTTGCAGGCGGACGGTTGTCTCGCCACCGACGGGCACATGGTCCGCGCTGGTGAAGATGCGCCAGGCGGCCCAGCCGGGAGCCGACACGCGCAGGCTGATGACGCCGTTGCGCGGCAGGCCCGCGATCGCGAACGTCCCCTCCGCGTCAGTGGTTGCGCGAGGTGCGCGCTCCCACCCGTACAGGACGGCCGTGCGATCGCGGCGTCCGCCGGGCAGACCGACGTGCGTGACGATCACCTCGGCGCCCTCGACCGGCTCGCCGCCGCCAAGGACGATGCCGCTGATGGCGCCCGGATCGTCCGGCATCTCGATGGTCACGGGCCTGCCGGGGATGGTCACCGCCGCGCCCAGCGCCAACCCATCGGCCACTGCGACCAGGAAGGTTGCGCGGCCGGTGCCGTCGTGGCGAAGCTCGAAGCGGCCGGTATCATCGGTCTCGACGTCCGCCCACATGTCTTCCCCGCCGGTCCAGAACTGCGCCCCGACGATCGCGCCGGCGACGGGCGTGCCGTCTGAGGTCCGCACCACGGTCCCGGTGAAGGTGACCTCCTCCGCGAGCGCGGCGGTGGCCAGAAGAAGGGCGACGGTCAGCATTACGCCGGTGCGCTGACACAGATACATGAGTGCCTCCCGTGACGGCAACAGCCGACGCATGTGAACATGCGTTGCTCCGGACGACGACGGCCGACGACAACGGCCGGGCGCGCTAGGAAGCGCGCCCCTCCTGACGGCGAGGACGACCGGCGACTACCCGGCCAGGATCGCGGGCTTGAGCGTCCACGCCTGCAGCTTCGCCTGCTCCAGGAGCTTCGGTCCCTCGAAGCCCTCATGCTGCATCGCACTCCCCCAACTGCTCCGCGCGGCGGCCTCGTCTACGTGCTCCTCGATGCGGAGGTGGGCGGGCCGGACGCGCCGTTTCGTCGTCGGAGGGGCCGTCCTGAGCGGCGACTGCCAAGCAGTCGCACGAAGTCGGCCCGGTCGTCGGTGGTGATGCGCGGGCCGGCTTCGTTCCGCTCCTTCGGGGCGGCGCTCAGGCGGTCCCTCCTTGGTGGCCGCCAGGCTATCCTCGAGCCACGCGATCTCCCCGGCCCAGTAGTCGTCCTCGCGCAGCTCGGGCTTGCCCGCCGGCCCGTGCCGGGCGGCATGTGCGGCCGCGCCGCTCGCGGCGCTCGAACTCGGCCTGGCCATCGAGCCGGTCGAGCGGGGCCATGTACTCGGCGGGCTGCGGGCGCCCGCCGTGCATGTCGGAGTGGAAGCCGATGGCGTGCTCGGCGAGGGCGTCGATGGCCTTGTAGCGCACGCGCTCGCGCAGCACGCGGGCCTTCTGGCCGACCAGCTTCATGGTGGCGCGCACGCCGTGTGCGGTGAGGGTCGCGGCGATGCGCTTCGCGGCGTCATCGCTCTGCGGGACGGTGCAGTCCTCGACATCGAACCAGAACAGCACGTGGCGCGTGGCCATCGAGTGATCTCCCTCTCAGTCGCGGACGGGCTGCAGCCTCAGCGTGAACGGCCCGCGCTCTCCGGGCTGGAACGGCCCCAGCTCCCGGCGGAGTGTTGCGCCGGTCATGGCATCGTATGCGGTGACGGTGTAGGTCAGCCCCGGCACCAGCCGATCCAGCCGCCATCGGCCCAGGACATCGGTCTCGCCCAGAGCGTAGGTCCGCAGCGCCACAGGCTCCCCCCAGCGCACCTGCCCCCAACTCCCGCGCACGACCACCTGCACATCCGGGCACGGCCGGTCCTCCGGATCGAGGAGCGTGCCGTGGAGCGTCATGGGCCTCTCCAGCACGACGGTGACCTCCTGCTCCGCGCCCTGCGGGACGCGCTCCGCCCGACACAGCGAGCCGTCCTCGGTGGCGGCGAGCACTCGGTACTCCTCGGCCTCGAAGGCGGCCTGGATGGCGAAGCGGCCGTCGGCCCCGGTGCGCACGAAGCTGATGTTGCCGGTGGATGGACTCACGTAGACGCGCGCGCCCTCAACCGGCCGCTCGCGCGGGTCGAGATGGTCCTGTCCGCCCATCGCCGCCTGTAGCGCAATGACGGGACCCCGGGGCCCAGGGACACCCTCAACGGCAGGCCTGCCGGCAGTGGGCCGAGGACGAGGGTATCACCTTCCACGCGGGCTTCGCGGTCGAGCAGCACGTGGCAGTCGCTTGCGGGGCTGAAGTACACCTGCACCCACTTCGTGCCGGGCCGCAGCGTCGGCCGTCTGCCCAGCCGAAGGGGATGCGCACGAACCCGGGCGGCGCCAGGCGCAGCTCGATGTCCGTGCCGCCCTGCGTCGGCGCCACCACCGTCGTCAGCAGCTCGCCGCCCTCGGTCCGGGCCGTGAGGAGCATGGCCTTGGGCAGATAGCGGATCTCCGGTCGCAGCTCGAAGCGACCGTCGGGGCCGGTGCGCGTGCTGAACTCGTTATGCTGCCTCGAGGAGATGTGGTGCAGCTTGAGTTCAACGGACACGCCCTCCGCAGGCGAGCCATCGGGCATCAGCACCGTGCCCGCGAACACCAGCTCGCCGAGCAGCCACGGGTCCACCGCGAAGTCCACTTCGGCGAGGACCTGCCCCTCCCCGAGCGACACCTCCACGCGCGGCAGCAGGTCCTGATCAGTCACGTAGAAGTCGGGCCAGCTTCTGCCAGTGTACATCACCGTGGCATCGCCCGCCGGAAGCTCCAACCGGTACTGCCCGCTCTGCGTGGTGCGTGCCGAGTCGCCCAGGTCGCCGACCCGGCCCCACACCCGGGCGTCGGCTACCGCCTCACCCGTATCGGTGCGCGTGACGGTGCCCATGACCACCGCCGCCCGCACCAGCTCGATGGTCATGTCCGCGATGGCCTCGCCCGCCGACAGGCGGACCCTCCGCTTGCCCACATTCAGGAATGGCTTGGGGGGCGTGATGAGGAGGCTTGTCCTCCCCGGCGGCAGGCGGCGGATGGTGAAGCTGCCATCCCGCCCGGTCACGCACTCCAGACCCGGCATCGCGTAGGGCCTGATGCGCACGCCCTCCACCGGCAGCCCGTAGTGCACCACGCTCCCGCGGATGGTGCCCTCAGGCACGATGGGCACCTCGATGGGCACGTCCGGCACCGCGGGGAGCTCCTCGCGAACGCTGGCCATCCGCAGCTTGCGGGCGACGTAGATCAGCTTCTCGCACGCGGGCAGGCCCTGGAACTGGAACCTGCCGTCGGGCCCGGTGACCGTCCGCAGCGCGGTCACGGGGTGGTCGGAGCGCATGAAGAGGACGCCGGCGCGGTCGGAGAGCGAGCCGCCGGCTCCGGGGAAGCGGGG
>JALGUI010000622.1 GCA_029820915.1 Candidatus Zipacnadia bacterium
GCCGCCCCAGCCGCCGCTGCGGCCGACGCCTTCGGGTCCGGGGCCCCCGCCGCGTCGGCGCCGGCCGGGGCCGGCGAGACCGTCGCCACCGACTCGACATTCGTGCCGACGGCGATCTCGTCGTAGGCCAGGATCGGCAGGTCGGGCAGTCGGCGCGAGAGCATGGCGGCCAGATGCGGCCGGAGCCGATAGTCGCAGAGCAGGACGGCCGTCTCGTGCCCCTCGTTCATCGCCTGGTGCCAGGCCTGGCCGATGCGGCGTGAGAGGTCGAGCGCGCGGTCGGGCGGCAGGGCGAGGGATTCGCTCGCGCCCTGCTGCTGGAGCAGCCCCCGGAGTTCGTACTCGAGGTTCGGCTGAAGTACGACGGCCCGGATCGTGCCGCCGTCGTCGGTGTGTGCCTCGGTGATCGTGCGGGCGAGGGCCTTGCGCACCAGTTCGGTCAGCACGGCGGGGTCCTTGGTGGTGGCGGCGTGGTCGCCGAGCGTCTCGATGATCCGCGCGAGGTTGCGGACGGGGATGGCGTCGGCCAGCAGGTTCTGGAGAACGCGATGGAGGAGCCCGATGGGCACGACCTCGCCGATGACGCCGCCCACGAGGGCGGGTTCCCGCTCTCGGAGGCGGTCCACGAGGGTCTGCACATCGTCGCGCGAGAGGATCTCGTGGGCGTGCTTGCGAAGGGTCTCCGACAGGTGCGTCACCAGGACGCTCTCGGGGTCGACGACGGTGTAGCCGGCCACCTCGGCCTCTTCCTTCTGGTCGGGTGTAATCCAGATGGCGGGGAGGCCGAATACCGGCTCGGTCGTGGTCCGGCCCTTGATGGGGCTGGTCACGGCGCCCGGGTCCATGGCGAGGAAGCGTTCTGGCTCGAGTCGACCCTCGGCGACCACGTGGCCGTGGACGCGGATCTCGTAGGCGTTCGGGTCCAGCGCCATCTGGTCTCTGAGGCGCACGAGCGGCAGGATGACGCCGTACTCGGAGGCGAACCGCCGGCGGAGCGGCCCGATGCGGTGGAAGAGGCTGCCCTGCCGACGCGGGTCCACCACCCGGATGAGCCGGGCGCCCACCTGGACGGCGATGCGGTCGACGTCGAGCATGGCCTCGACGGGCTGCTCGCCCGCCTCCCGGGCGGGGTGGGCCGGTTCGGGTTTCTCCTCGGCCTGGCGTTCCTGCCGCCGGAGCGCCCGGGCCAGCAGCCCCGCCCCCAGCGAGAGGACGATAAACGGCACCTTCGGGAACCCCGGCACCAGGACCATGGCGCCGAACAGGAATGCCGCGATCCCGATAGGCCGGCTCCGCGAGAGCATCTGGCGCACCAGGTCATGGCTGAGGCTCTCGAGGGTGGAGGTCTTCGAGATCAGGAACCCCGCCGAGGTCGAGATGACGATGGCGGGAATCTGGCTCACCAGGCCGTCGCCGATGGCCAGGATCGAGTACGTCTCGGCGCTCTGACTCATGCTCATGCCGCGCGTCAGCCCGATGACGATGCCGCCGACGAGGTTGACGGCCGTGATGACCAGCCCGGCGATGGCGTCGCCGCGGATGAACTTGCTGGCGCCGTCCATGGCGCCGTAGAACTCGCTCTCGCGGACGATCTTCTCTCGGCGGGCCTTGGCCTGGTCCTCGTTGATGAGGCCGGCGTTGAGGTCGGCATCGATGCTCATCTGCTTGCCGGGCATGGCGTCGAGGTTGAAGCGTGCGGCCACCTCGCTGATCCGCTCGGCGCCCTTGGTGATGACGATGAACTGAATGATGACCAGAATCAGGAAGACCACGAGCCCGATCGTCAGGCTGCCCCCCGCCACGAACTGGCCGAACGTCTGGATGATCTGGCCGGCGTCGCCCTGCATCAGGATCAGCCGCGTCGACGCCACGTTCAGCGACAGGCGGAACAGCGTCAGGAACAGCAGCAGCGAGGGGAAGGTCGAGAGTTCCACCGACTCGCGCGTCGAGAGGACCACGATCATCGTGCCGACCGCCACCGCGATGCTCGAAGCCAGCAGCAGGTCCAGGAGGAACGTCGGCAGCGGAATCAGCAGGGTGGTCAGCACCATCGCCAGCCCCAACGCGAACAGCACGTCGTTGTGGGCGATGAGCCGGCGCAGGGAGCCCCCTGCCCTTTCGGCGCCGAGCGAGTTGGTCGTGGTCTTCGCCATCCCGTTCCTGCTTTGTGCTGGCTGACGGCCCGCGCGGGGCACGTTGACCCGCCGCAGGCGTGTCCCGCGGCGAACCTGTGCCATTTAGCCGGCGAGTTTACTCGCCGGGTTACGCACCTCCCGCGCGGGGCAAGCCCCGCGG
>JALGUI010000040.1 GCA_029820915.1 Candidatus Zipacnadia bacterium
CGAGTTCACCGGCGTGGTGGCGACCGTAGTCGCGATGGTCTACATGGTCGTTCCCGCGCTCGTCGCCTTCGTCCTCGCGCGGAGGTGGCGTGTGAGGCTTCGCGACTACGGCGTCCGCATGCCCAGGCGCTGGGAGCTGGCACTGGCGCCCCTCGTGCCCATGGTCATCGCCGGGCTGTGCGTGGTCTTCGCGGTGCTCCTGGACTTCGGCGAGTTCGACCCGACCGGCGTGGGCCTCGTCGAGCGCATGGAGGCGCAGGGCCAGGCGGAGACGGCCGACGTGGTCGCGCGGGGGATCGACAGCCTGCCGATCAACGTCATCCTGCTCGCATTCCTGTCCGCGCCCATCGCCGGCTTCACCATGAACGGGCTGTTCGCGTTCGGCGAGGAGCTGGGGTGGCGCGGCTTCCTGCAGCGCGAGCTGGCGCCGCTGGGCTTCGCGAAGGCGAGCGCGCTGATCGGCGCCATCTGGGGCCTGTGGCACGCGCCGCTGATCCTGCTCGGGCACAACTTCCCCGAACACCCGCGCCTGGGCGTGCTGGTGATGGCCGTCGCCTGCGTCCCGCTGGGCATCGTCTTCTCGTGGCCGGCACTGCGCGCGGGCAACGTCTTCGCGGCGGCGGTCGCGCATGGGACCTTCAATGCGCTGGCGGGCGTGCCGCTCATGGCGGTGCGCGGTGGCACGAACCTCGAGGTCAGCATCGTCGGCTACGCGGGCATCGCCGCCATGGTCGTGCTGGCCATCCCGGCGCTGATCTGGCGGCCAAGGTCGGCGACCTACGAGGATGAGCCCGCCGCGCCAGACCCCCCGGCGCCCCGGAGGAGCGCCCTTCCTGATGGGCAACGGGGTCGGCTGTCGTTCAGTGGCGCGGGCGCCTCGCCCGCGCGTCGTGCCGCGGGTCGGTGGCGTGCGAACGACTCGACGGGCGAGGCGGCCGTCGCACGGAACGATGACGGCGACCTCTACCGCGCCCGAGACCGCGTTCCCTGAGGCCCATGCAGGAGTGTCCGCGGCCCGCGGTGAACCCTACGCCCGGTTCGCAGGCTGAGAACTCGTGCCACGGGGTTCGCAGGCGGGGAGCCCGCGTCACGCAAGCACTCATCGGCGCCACGAGCGCTGACGACAACTGGAGGTTGCGATGATGGCCGACAAGCTCGCACTCGATGGCGGCGAACGCACCGTGCCCGAGGGCATGGTCCAGACCTGGCCCCCGTATGACGAGCGGGACCGCCGGGCGGTCATGGAGGTGTTCGACAGCAACGTCTTCCACGGCAACGCCGCGCCCCACGCCGTCGAGATGCAGGAGAAGTGGGCGGAGTACTGCGGCTGCAAGTACGCCCTGGTCACCAACTCCGGCACGTCGGCGCTGCACATGGCCGTGGCCGGCGCCGGGGTGTTGCCCGGCGACGAGGTCATCACCAGCGCCTTCAGCTTCTGGGCGTCAGCCGCCGCGATCCTGCACCACTGCGCCATCCCGGTCTTCGTGGACATCGACCCGGTGTACTACACGATCGACCCGGCGCTGATCGAGGACGCGATCACGCCGCGCACCAAGGCGATCATGCCGGTTCACATCCACGGCATGCCCGCCGATCTCGGCCCGATCTTCGAGATCGCCGAGAAGCATGACCTGAAGATCGTCCACGACGCCTGCCAGGCGCACGGAGCGACCTACGAGGGCAGGCGGGTCGGCGGCATCGAGTTCACCACCGGCTTCTCGACCAACCGCAGCAAGAACCTGTCCTCCGGCGAGGGCGGCATCTTCACCACCGACGACGGTGACGCCTACGAGCACGCGCGGCGCATGCGCGAGTTCGGCGAGGTCGTCCCGCCCTCCGGCCAGCAGCGTGAGTACAACGCATTCGGCCTGGGCTGGAACTACCGTCCGCAGGAGTTCGTAAACGCCTTCATGCTCGCGCAGTTCGGGCGCCTCGAGGAGAACAACGCCAAGCGCCGGGAGTTCGCGCACTTCCTGACCGAGAGCTTCGAGGATATCCCCGGCGTCGCGGGCCCGGCCGAGCCGCCGTGGGGCCGGCCGGTGTACTACGTCTACGTCGTCGAATTCAGGCCGGAGGAGCTGGATATCGACTGCACCGCCGGCGAGATGAAGACCGCGTGTGTGAAGGCCCTCGCCGCCGAGGGCGTCGGCATGGGTCAGTGGCAGTCGCGACCGATTCCGGGCCAGGACGTGTTCCTGCAGAAGCAGGGCTTCGGGCGCGGCGTGCCGTGGACCCTCAACCCGGACGTGGAGTACGAGTATCGCGGCGAGGACTACCCGCTGACCCTCGAGTTCATCGCATCGCACAGCTACCTGCGCGGCGTCCACCCGCCGAACGACCTGGAGTTGATGAAGCTCTACGTGGACGGCTTCCGCAAGGTCATGGACAACATCGACCGCGTCATGGAGTTGGCGCAGGAGGCGTAGGGCGACACGAGACTCGGGCGCCGACCACGCACGGGCCGGCGCTCGCACGCCGTCTGTCGTAGCCGTCCGGAGGGGCGGGACTACGTTCCCGCCCGGTCGTCCAGTCGTTGCCGTCGCCGTCTGCCGTCTGCCGTGGCCGTCCGGAGGGGCGGGACTACGTTCCCGCCCGGCCGTTCAGCCGTTGCCGTTCCCGGGGGAACGAACCGTGAACGAATGGCCGCCGCGCGAGATCTTCCCTTCGCGACGGAAGCCGCATCGTCTTCCGCGCTGCAAGTACCAGGAACTCTTGCAGCCCGTCTTCTTCGCGGCGTGCACCAAGGACCGGCGTCGGGTGCTGCTGACCCGCGGGATGCCCAGGATCCTCAAGGCACTGCTTGACGGGAATGCCCGTGCGCGCTGCTGTGAACTCATCGCCTACTGCTTGATGCCGGATCACCTTCACGTCTTGGCGTACGTTGCCCGTCCTGGCGGCGATGTCCTCTCGTTCTTTGAGGACTTCAAGCGCGGCGCGGCGAACGCGGCGATGCGTTCGGGCATCGACTATCTGTGGCAGCGCGACTTCTGGGATCGGCACACCAGGAGCGACAAGGACCTCTCAAGGTGCGTGCAGTACATACTCTGGAACCCCGTGGCGGAGGGACTCTGTCGGCGACCGGAGGAGTGGCAGTACACGGAGTTCCGAGGATATCCGCGCCCGCAGCGACGCACGGACAACAACGACAACGACCGGGCGGGAACGTAGTCCCGGGGACCGGTGTGCGGTCCCTTGGGGAGTTTGCTACGCAAACGTCCCGTCCCTCCGAACGGAAACGACAAGACACGCGGACAGCAACGACAACGACCGGGCGGGAACGTAGTCCCGGGGACCGCAGTGCGGTCCCTTGGGGAGTTTTCTGCGCAAACGTCCCGCCCCTCCGAACGGAAACGACAAGACGCACGGACAACAACGACAACGACCGGGCGGGAACGTAGTCCCGCCCCTCCGAACGGAAACGACAAGACGCGCGGACAGCAACGACAACGACCGGGCGGGAACGTAGTCCCGGGGACCGCAGTGCGGTCCCTTGGGGAGTTTGCTGCGCAAACGTCCCGCCCCTCCGAACGGAAACGACAGACGACTCACGGAGATGACTCACCATGCTTCACGCCGGCCTCGCCGAGATCGACGTCACCCCGCCGCTGGGGATCGCGCTATCGGGTTCGTGGCGCATCCGCTACGCCGACCAGGTGCGCGATCCGCTGTTCGCGCACGCCATGGTCATCGACGATGGCGCCGCGCCGCTGTGCCTGGTCACCTGCGATGTGCTCTCCCTCCAGCGCGGCACCGTGCTGCGCTGCCGCGAGGCCATCGCGGACGCCACCGGCCTGTCCCCCGACCGCATCGCCATCTCCGCCACGCACACGCACTACGGGCCGCTGACCTCGCGCCTATGGACGCGCGACATGCTGCCCGACCCCGACTACCTGGCGACGCTCGAGGCCGGGATCGTGCGCGCGGCGACCGAGGCGTGGGAGGGCCGCCGGCCCGCGCAGATCGCCATCGGCTGGGCATTCGAGGGCAAGCTGTCCTTCAACCGCCGCTTCATGATGCGCTCGGGCGAGGTGGTCATGCACCCGCCGCCGGGCTCGACCGAGATCCTCTACCAGGAGGGCAGGACCGACCCGGAGGTGGGCGTGATCTCGGTGCGCGGCGAGGATGGCGCGCCCATGGGCTGGTGGGTCAACTTCGCCTGCCACGCGACCGTGACCGGCGCGGCGACCACGATCTCGGCGGACTTCCCCGGCGAGCTGTCGCGCGCGATGAAGGAGCGCCACGGCCACGGCGTAGTGACGCTCTTCGGGAACGGGTGCTGCGCGAACCTGTGCCAGCAGGACGTCTTCGACCCCGACCGCCCGCGCGGCGGCGACGAGCTGCTGCGCATGATGGGCGAGGGCCTGGCCGACGACGTCGCGGAGGCCGAGGAGGGCGCTGAGTTCACGGCCGACCTGACGCTCGATGCGCGCTCGGCCGAGACCGCGATCCCTCTGCGCCATGTGCCCCCTGACGTCGAGCAGGCCGCGCGCGAGCTGCTGGCGGAGGGAGACTACGACGACGCGGACCACGAGGCCCACCGCGAGCACACCTATGCCCGCATGATCCTCGAGCTGGTGGCCGAGAAGCGCGAGCGCCCGCTGGTGCCCGCGGAGATCCAGGCGTTCCGGCTGGGCGAGGTCGGCCTGGTCATGCTGCCGGGGGAGATCTTCGTCGAGCACGGCCTGACCATCAAGCTGCAGTCGCCGGCGCGGAGGACCTTCGTGGTGGAACTGGCGAACGGCATCGTGGGCTACGTGCCCATGCGCGAGGCGTTCGAGGGCGGCGGCTACGAGCAGCGGCTGGGGAACAACAGCAAGCTCTCCCCCGCCGCGGGCGAGATCATGACCGAGACCGCGCTGGCGCTGCTCGACTCGATGTTCCGGTAAGCACCATCGACTTGTGCGACGGGGCACGACAGGCGCCCTGCGGGTGCCCCCCGGCGAGGGCGCCGGGGGCACAACGGCAACGGCCGGCTCGGCGGCCTACCTTCCCGCGCCCCGATATGCTATCCTCTGTGCAGAGAGCATTCAACCACTCCCACACCCGCTCTCCCCTTCCCGCCCACCGGCTCGAGGGAGGACCCATCATGCCGTGGCGACTGCCGGGCGAAGTGACCGACAGAGCCGTAACGCTCTACATGACCGGCGCCGTCTGCACCCAGCCCGCCCAGGTGCTGCAGACCGAGCACGCCGTGAAGGTCAGCCAGAACTTCATCGACCAGCTTCGCGAGCGCGGTTCCGCGCACTTGCGCGTCTTCGGCGACCTGGAGACCGCGGGCGACCGCGCGAACCCCTCGCCCGCCGCCGATCTGCTCGCGCGCGTGCTCGCGCTCTTGTGCGACATGACACCGGAGGACGCGTGCGTGCGCGCGCCCGACTGCCGGGAGCTGCTCGCCGACCCCATGGCGCTGGCCGAGCTGGTCGAGGAGCTGTACGACCACTGGCGCGGCTACGAGCGCTACCTGATGCTGGAGGCGTCGGCCGACGACTCGCGGGACAGCGCCATCGAGGGCCACATGCCCTTCATCTACAACAACCAGGACATCAGCCACCTCGTCCGCGAGGCCTACCGGCGCATCGAGCGCAACCTGCGCGGGCACTGGCCGCGCGTCTATCGGCAGACCCCCGGCGGCGCCAACATGAGTCTGCTCATCGAGCACACCAAGTGGGACTGCCCCGGCGGCGCGTACGAGCAACTCACGGACATCCGCATGGTCCGCCTGGCACTGCTCGTGCCCCCGGTGATCCTGTTCCCGCGCGCCAACTCCCGCCGTGGCAAGTTCGTCGAGCTCCCGTGGAACCCGCTCGATAACCTCGACATCGACCCCGATCAGTGGCTGTGCATCCCGGTGCTGGTCGGCACGCTGCGCTTCCACGTCTACTTCGACCGGGAGTACCTGTCGCAGGCCACGAGCCTCGTCAACCTCTTCGAGCTGTCCGGCCACGAGGAGGCGCGCGAGAAGCCCGATGGCATCGTGCTGTTCGGCGTTCCGCCCGAGCATCTCGGCCGCGAGCAGACGGTCTTCCACGTTGACGAGGAGCGCGATATCGCGGTAGGCGCCGTGGGCGCGTCGGAGGAGCACGACTACTTCGGCTACTTCAAGAAGATGGTGCTGACGCTGCACAATGTGATGATGATGCGGCGCGGGCGGCTGCCTCTGCACGGCGCCATGACTCACCTGCGCCTGCGCCAAGGCCCGGAGCAGAGCATTATCATCGTCGGCGACTCGGGCGCGGGCAAGTCCGAGACGCTGGAGGCCTTCCGCGAGTTGGGCGGCGACTGGATCTCCGACATGACCATCATCTTCGACGACATGGGCTCGGTCGAACTGCATGACGACCGGCTGATGGGCTACGGCACTGAGATCGGCGCCTTCGTGCGACTCGATGACCTCGACCCGGGCTATGCCTTCGGCCGCTTCGACCGCGCCATCTTCATGAACCCGCAGCGCCAGAACGCCCGCGTGGTCCTGCCCATCACCGAGTACAAGCACATCATCGCCGGCTATCCGGTCTCGATGCTGCTTTACGCCAACAACTACGAGCCGGTCACCGAGTCCACGCCTATCCTTGAGTTCTTCCACCGGCCCGAGCAATCACTCGAGGTCTTCCGCGAGGGCGTGCGCGCGGCGAAGGGCACCACCGACGAGCGCGGGATGGTCCGCACCTACTTCGCCAACCCCTTCGGCCCCGATCAGCGCCGCGACCTGCACGAGCCGCTGGCTGAGCGGTACTTCGGCGCCGCGCACGAGCTGGACATCCCGGTCGGCCAGATCCGCACGCGGCTGGGCATCGACGGCATGGAGCGGGAGGGCCCGCGCCAGGCCGCTGAGGCGCTCTTCCGCCACATGATCGCCGAGGCGGAGCGCGCCAACGCATAGCGTTCGCCGAGAGGAGAGGACCGATGCCACAGGTCCCGTCCTACCTGTCCGACTACGCCGACCTGTACGCGCAGGACCCGCGCGCGGCTGCCCTGCGGTGGTTCCGCGACGCGAAGTACGGGCTCTTCCTGCACTACGGGCTCTACTCGCTGCTGGGCCGCCACGAGTGGGTGCAACTGCGCGAGAAGATCTACGTGGCCGAGTACGCGAAGCTGATGGACGACTTCACCGCCGAGGGCTTCGACGCCGAGGCCATCGCCGACTTCGCGCTCGACTGCGAGATGCGCTACATCAACATCACCACGCGCCACCATGACAGCTTCTGCCTGTTCGCGACGGAGCAGACCGACTTCAGCGCCGCCAACGCCCCGTGCGGTCGGGACCTGATCGGCGAGCTGGCACGGGCCTGCGCGGATCGCGGCCTGGGGCTGTGCCTGTACTACTCGCATGGGCGCGACTGGCGCCACCCGCATGCGCCCAACAACGATCGCTGGGGCGGCAGCGCCCGGCCGCAGTACGATCCGCCCGAGCCCAGCTACGCCTGTGGCGATGGCCACGACCTGCGGGTCTACGTGGAGTTCATGCGCGCGCAGATCGACGAGCTTCTGAGCAACTACGGGCCGATCGCCGCGATCTGGCTCGACGGCATCGCGGTGCCGCTCAACGGCCCGGCGGAGGAGTTCGACTGCCAGAGGCTCTACGACTTCATCCACTCCAGGCAGCCGCAGGTGCTGGTCTCGTACAAGCAGGGGCTGCTGGGCACCGAGGACTTCTTCGCGCCCGAGCACGAGGCGGTGGAGACGGGTGGCAAGCCGGGCGAGATCTGCACGACGATGGCGCCGCGCTCGTGGGGCTACACGGCGGAGGTCGCGGGGCAGCACCTCGGCGAGGACGAGGTGTGGGAGAAGCTCCGCGCCGCCCGGCGCGCGAGCTGCAACCTGCTGCTGAACACGGGCCCGCTGCCCGACGGCTCCCTCGACCTGGAGGACGTGCCCGTCCTCCGCGCCGTCGGCGAGCGCATCAGGGCAGAGGGCTGGCCGGAGTAGGCGTTGCACGCTCGCGGGACTTGAGCGCAGTGAACCACGCGTGCTACAATGCGAGGTAAGGGAGTGATGCGGTGGACATCACGCGAGAGGTCACCGAGGAGGAACGCGAGCTGCTTCGGGCGATGGCCAGCGATGCTGCGTCCCGGGAAGTGGAACGCAAGCGTGCGCGGGCCGTTCTGACGTTCATCCAAACGGATGACCTCTCCGCTGCAGCCGAGGCGTCCTCACTGTCTGAGGCCACCGTCCGCAAGTGGGTGCGGCTGTTCGAGGCAGAGGGCTGGCAGCGCCTCCTGGCGATTCCGCAGCCCAGGGGTGGTGATTTCCTGGCACGATACGACCAGGGCTTCTGGGCCGAGAGACTGGCTCGCGGCTACCTCGATCAGAGCCGCGAGTTGCGGGCGTTGCCGTACGGGACCTCTCGGAGCGAGCCCTTCACGGACATGGAGACCTTCCGAGACTACGCGATCGGGGAATTCATGCTCCAAGCATGGTCTGCCGACCAGAGGTGGAAGCGGCCTGACCTCTTGATGGTCCCGCGGTCCGTGCTGCGACAGACAGCCGGCCATGACGAGTGGATGCCCGACCTGATACACTGGGATAACGAGCGGTGCCGACCCTATGTGTCCGGAGCCAGGGCAGCCGTCGAGGTTGAGACCAGTCTGTGGATGGTGGCCCGCGCGAGCGCCTCGCTCAGCTTCACGGTCAAGGAGGAGGATCTGGGAGCATTGCGCAACTGGGTGCGTGCCACGCAGGTGCCGCTCTATGTGCTCCAGGTCTTCTACGATGAGGCCCACGTGCTCTCATTCGCTCACCTCGAGGAGCTCATAGACGAAGAGGCCCCAGAAGACCGGCGTGTCCGAGCCGAAGTGGACAGGACAACCGGCAAAGCCACCTACATGGTCCCTCTGGCGGAGGGTGTGCGGTTGGGGCCAATCCCGGAACCAGACGTCGAAGGAAGAGTGTTCAAAGCTGACAATGGCCGTGTCACGGTGTATGGCAGGCTGGTCGGCTCACAGATAGACGTGATTTCGCGCGACATGCTGGAGACCGTGGCTACCGGGAGACTCTGAGGGATGCCCGAAGAGCGCAGTAGCCCCGCCCTTGAGCAGCTCGAGGCGCGCCGGCAAGCGGCGCAGCGCGCCATCAACGGAACGATGTCGGACGCCGAACGCAATCGCCTCGGCCAGTTCTCCACTCCGCCCGGCCTTGCCACCGATATTCTGGAGGCGTGCAGGAAAGAGCTGGACCCCGCAACCCCAATCCGCTTCCTTGATCCCGGAGGTGGGACGGGCGTCTTCTTCAGGGCCCTCATCGAAGCGTTCGGCAGCGACCGGATCCACAGTGCGGTATCGTACGAGGTGGCACCCGAGATCGCGAACGCCGCACGCAAGCTCTGGTCGCGGTGCGGGCTCCAGGTACGCTGCGAGGATTTCACTCGTGCGGACCCTGCCGGGGACCATGCCGGACGCCATAACCTCATCGTCTGCAATCCTCCATACTCGCGGCACCATCATCTCGGTCGGGAGACGAAGACGCGCCTGAGGAGGCGGGTGAGAGAACTGACCGGCCTGCAAGTCAGTGGGCTGGCCGGCCTTTACGTCTACTTCATGCTGCTTGCGCACGAATGGCTTGAGGATGGCGGCATTGCTGTCTGGCTCATCCCTTCTGAGGCGCTTGACGTCAACTACGGTGCCGCACTCCGAGAGTACCTTTCGTCGCACGTGTGCCTACTGCGCCTGCATCGCTTCTCTGCCACAGACGTGCAGTTTGACGATGCGCTCGTAAGTTCTTGCGTCATCCTCTTCAAGAAGGCCCACCCCGCCCCTGGTCACGTAGTGGCATTCACAAGCGGCGGCGCGCTGGGTGAGCCCGAGAGTGCCCGTGGAGTGACGGTCGCTGACTTGCGTGAACGTCGGAAGTGGGGACCGCTCCTGAAGGCTGCCGGGGCTGGGGAGGTGCGGCCGAGTGCGCCCGCCGAACTGGCTGTCGGGGATCTCTTCGAGGTGCGCCGTGGCATAGTCACCGGCGCCAATGACTTCTTCGTCCTCGAGAGGCGACAGGCAGCGGAACTGGGCCTGCCCCGAGCACTGGTGCGCCCGGTCCTGCCAAGTCCACGACACGTGCAGACTGAGGTGATCCGGGCGGACAAGAAGCTGTGGCCCCTGGTTGAGCCGTCGCTCGCCCTGCTGGACTGCGATCTGCCTCGAGGTCAGATCGAGCGGGACCATCCAGAACTCGACGCCTACCTTCGTGTTGGCGAGCGGAGGCGCATCAATGAACGATACCTTCTCAGTCGCCGCGATCCGTGGTACCGACAGGAGGTCAGGGCACCCGCGCCGCTCCTGTGCACCTACATGGCGCGGCGCGGGTCCAAGGCGCCCACATTCAGGTTCATCCGCAATCACTCCAGCGCGATCGCACTCAACGTCTACCTCATGATGTACCCGAAGCGCGCCGTCCAGGTACTGGACGCCCGCAGGCCCGGACTGCTCGACAGATTGCACGACGCTCTGCGAAGCCTCTCGGATGACTTGCTCGTGTCTGCAGGCAGAGAGTACGGAGGCGGCCTCCACAAGCTGGAGCCTGCCGAGCTGTGCCGTTTGCCGGTCCATCTCAACGAGGAGGATGCTCGCGAGTTGATGGCCGCTGAGCAGCCGGTATTGCCCGGACTAAGCAGGCTCACCTCGGATAGTGCCTGATAATCCGCAGCGTGCAGAATCATGTACCCGATCGCACCCCGCAACGTCTACGTCCACCAGCGCGCGCTCGGCAAGCCCGAGTGCGTCCAGCGCATGGAGCGCATGATGGGCGGCATCGAGGCAGACGAGCCGCCCGTCATCGTCGATGACACCGCGCTCAACGAGATCTCGCGTGAGAAGCAGTGGGACCGCGTGACGCGCTGGCGCACCGGGCAGTACCGGCGCACGCGCGACCCCGACGTCATCTTCAACGCGTACGCCTGGCGGGAGGCCGGCGAGCAGGCCCTGTTCGACCGGCGCTACCCACACCTGCGCTTCGGGCTGCTGGGCGGGGCGGGGTTCATCGGCTTCCGTGACGGGCGCGCGTTGCTCGAGAGCAGGAACGGCATCTGCCAGAACGCTTACGACCTGCACTCGGCGTGGGGCTGCCTGCACGCCTGCGACTACTGCAACATCGGCGAGTTCCTCAACATCCACCTCAATCTCGAGGAGATGGTCGCGCGCCTCGACCCGCTGCTCGGCGCCAATCCCTGGCTGCAGCTCTACAAGTACGACAACCAGACCGACCAGATCACCCTCGAGCCCGAGTACGGGGCCTCCGAGCTGATGGTCGGCTACTTCGCGCGGCGCGAGCGCGAGTATCTGATGCTCTACACCAAGTCCGACAACGTGGAGCATCTGCTGGACCTCGACCACCGCGGCCACACCATCATCTCGTGGACGATCTCATCGGAGACGGTCGCGCGGGAGATCGAGAAGAACTCGCCGAGCACCTCAGCGCGCATTGAGGCCGCACGTCGCTGCCAGGAGGCGGGCTACCACGTGCGGGCGCGTTTCTCGCCCATCGTGCCCATCAGGGGCTGGCGCGAGGAGAACGCGGCGATGATCGAGGACTACCTGACCCGCGTGCGCCCGGACGTGATCACCATGGACACGCTGGCACTGCTGGGGTACGACCGGCTCGTGGCGTGCTTCGAGGTGGGGCTGCTTGATCCGGAATACGTGGATGCCTGCCGGGAGATGTACGCGGGCGAGCCGCCGGGCAAGCCCTACTGGCCGGCGGGCAAGCAGATGTTCCCGCACGAACTGCGGCTGCAGATCCTGCGCTTCTTCGTGGAGCGCATTCGCCAGTTCGACCCGGACGTGCCGATCTCGTTCTGCGACGAGACGCCCGAGATGTGGGCGGAGTTCACGCGCGAGGAGTTGGGCCACGGGCCGGAGGAGTACGTATGCACATGCGGCCCGACGTCGGTGCCGGGGAATCCGCTGCTGCGGTCGGTCTGAGCGGGCGGCGCTACTGCGCGCGTGCCTCGTCGGCCTTGCGCAGAAGCAGCCAGAAGTCGAGCACGGCGCCCACGAGGA
>JALGUI010000041.1 GCA_029820915.1 Candidatus Zipacnadia bacterium
TGCTGGACATGATCTGCGACTACAACGTCGCGCTGGTCGAGCACGCGGTCGAGCACGACATCGACGTCGTGCACTTCGGCGACGACTGGGGCTCGCAGCGCGGCCTGATGATGGGGCCGGCGCTGTGGGAGCGCTTCCTGCGGCCGCGCCTGGCCCGCCAGTACGGCGCGGCGAAGTCGGCCGGCAAGTTCGTCTCCATCCACTCGTGCGGGCACGTGCAGGAGGTCTTCGACCAGCTCATCGAGATCGGCGTGGACTGCTTCAACCCCTTCCAGCCCGAGGTCATGGACGTCTACGAGATGAAGCGCTGGACTGCTTCAACCCCTTCCAGCCCGAGGTCATGGACGTCTACGAGATGAAGCGCAGGTACGGGGACCGTCTGGCCTTCTGGGGCGGGGTCAGCACCCAGCAGCTCTTGCCCTACGGGACGCCCGACGAGGTGCGCACGGAGGTCCGGCGGCTGCTGCGCGAGGTGGGGGAGGGCGGCGGCTACATCTGCGCGCCGGCGCACTCGATTCCCGGCGACGCGAGGCCCGAGAACATCATGGCGCTGATCGAGACCGTGAACGAGCAGTAGCAGCCGGGAACCGGGGGGCAGGGACCGTTGATGTCGTGTGCCGCCGGCGCCCTCGCCGCGGAGCGGCGCGCAGCGCCGCTGTCGTGCCGTTCGTCGTCGTCGCTGCCGTTGTCGTTGGAGGGGCCGCACGAAGGGAGACGCGAAGCGTCCCCACGAGGTCGGCCCGACACGGCAGTTGTCGTGCCATCAGTCATCGAGCAACGGAACGACCGAGTTGGGCCGACCTCGTCGCGGTCCTTCGGACCGCCCCTCGTGCGGCCCCTCCAACGGTAACGGCCTCCATTGGTCGTCGCTGGTAGCCGGTCGCCGGCAGCTACGTGTACACCAAGTGCGCCGTGGCGCTGCACTCGCGGTCGGCCACATCTTGCCCCACAGGAGCGCGAGCCGACGCGCTCGCCGGATGGTTGGTCGTTGTCGTTGTGCCCCCGGCGCCCTCGCCGGGGGCGGCGCGCAGCGCCGCTGTCGCGCCGTTCGTCACCATCGCCGTCGTCGCTGCCGTTGCCGTACGGAGGGGCGAGCTTCCCGCCGACGCTTCGCGTCGGGCTCGCCCGGTCGTCTGCCGTTGTCGTTCTGGCGGGAAATGCCTACGCCCCCTCAAGCCCGTACGCCTGCGCGCAGTTCCCGCCCAGGATCCCGCGCTGCGCGTCCTCGGGCATGTCGCGCATCCAGCCCATCACGACCGCGACCACCTGCTCGTAGCTCGCGGCGACCAGGGACACCGGCCAGTCCGACGCGATCATCAGCCGCTCGTGCCCGAAAGCGTCGAAGACCGCGTCGAGGTAGCCACGGAGCTTGTCGATGGCCCAGCCATCCTGGTCCGCCTCGGTGACCAGCCCCGACAGCTTGCACCACACGTTGTCGTGCTCGGCGAGCCGCCGCATGTCCGTCGCCCACGGCTCCATCTCGCCCGAGGCGATGTTCGGCTTGGCGATATGGTTGAGCACGAAGCGCTGGCGCGGGAAGTGCCCGATCATCTCGATGGCCATGGGAAGCTGTGCGGCAAGGATCAGGATGTCGTAGGCCAGGTGATAGTGGCCCAGCCGGGCGATGCCGCGCAGGAAGTCATCGTGAAGCATGAAGCGCGGGTCAGGCTCGCCCTGGACGACGTGTCGCACGCCGACGAGCCGCGTGCGGTCGGAGAGGATGTCGAGTTGGTCATCCAGCGCCGGACCGCGCAGGTCCATCCAGCCGACCACGCCCCGGATGGCCGGATGCTCGTCCGCCAGCTCCAGCAGCCACCGCGTCTCCTCGAAGGTCTGCCGCGCCTGCACCGCGATCAGCCCGTCGAAGCCCAGCGGGTCCGCGACCGCCTGCCAGTCGGGCGGCAGGAAGTCCCGGCGGATAGCCGCCATCTCGTCGCTGATCCAGCCGTACTCGTCGTCGCTGTACCGCCAGAAGTGCACGTGCGCATCCAGCCGCATGGAGACCGCCTCCCGTGGCCCGTCGCTGCCGGGCGACCGCCTGCGGCCGCCCGGCGGGGTGGGCCTACGCGCCCGCTCGGTCGTTCTCGATCATGTTCCGCTCCCACACCACCATCGTCTTCAGTGGCCGGTCCGGCGCGCGGTACACCTCGTGGTAGAAGGCGATCGGGTCCGATGCCAGGTCCTCGAGCAGCCGCTCGCCCACCAGCTCATCCACCGGCAGGCGGCACAGCAGCTCGATCGCCGCCTCCATGTGCTCGCGCCGGAAGTTGATGGCGCCGAAGATAAGCTGGTTGCGGAAGCCGAAGGGCATGGTGTCGTAGCTCACGCGCGGGCCGAGGCTGAAGCTCGCGTAGATGCCGTTGTTATCGAGCAGCCCGCAGTCGAAGGCGATCTCGGCCTCGATGGCGTTGCCCGACGCGCCGACGAAGACCTTCGGCAGGCCCCCAAGCGCCTCCTCTATGGCCTCGGCGGTCTGCCGGGCACTCGCCCGCGTCTGCACGTACGCGATGTCGTCGAAGTGACGCGCCAGGAACGAGTCCTTGATTCCACCGGGCTCCGAGCGGCCGACGGTCACGATGCGCGCGCGGGGGTACGCGTCGCGGATGGCGATGGCGCCCAGGATTCCCGCGCCGCCCAGCCCGTAGATGACCACGCGGCCGAAACCGTCCCTTACGGCCCAGTCCATGGCCGCCTCGCGCTCGAGGCCGCGGGCCGCGTAGACGCGCCAGTTGTGCCCGATGAGCAGGTCCTCGATGCGCTCGCGCTGGAAGAGCATGCAGGCCATCGGGTCGGCGAAGATCAGGCGGCCGCCCAGCCGGCGCGTGAGCGGCTCGCCGGGGGGCAGGTGCTCGGCCGGGATCGCCAGCAGCATGTCCGGGTGGTAGTACCCGTGACGGCTCATCAGCCCATCGGCGCCATCGCAGCCGTACTCGAAGTAACTCTCATCGGCCTCGAAGCGGCTGGGGTCCCACGAGTCGCCGCCGCGGATCAGCACGATGGCGTAGCGCTGCTGCTCCGGCACCCACACCACGCCCTCGTGGCCGTTGATCAGCCGCTGCTGGCCCGGGGGAAACTTGGGCCCCAGCTCGCCGCGCGAGCCCATCTGCATCAGCTCCCAGTCGGTGCCGCACAGGCCCGTGCAGACGGTCTGGCAGCCGATGCCCTCCCTCTCGGGCAGCCCGCGCCGCTCGCGCCGCGGCGGGTTGATCAGGTTGACCTCCCCGAAGCGCAGCGGCCGGTCGTGATGGTTGACCAGATAGGTGCCCTCGGCGCTGGTCATCGGCATCAGCCCCCGAACAGCTCCTTCGCGAAGGCGAGGTCGTCGGCGATAAGGCGATCGACCGCGTCGTGGTCGCTGTATTCGGCGGTGAGGCACACCGGGCCCTCCCAGCCGCGCGCCTTGAGCAACTCGACGACCCTCTCCCACGGCGCGATGCCCTGGCGGCCGCTCGTCCACAGCAGACGCCACTCGGCGCGCTCTGCCTCCGGCCCGTTGGCGCGCATCCACCAGGGGCTCTTGAGGTTCACCATGCCCAGGTGGGACCAGAAGATGTCGATGGCCTGTTCGGGGATCTCGCCCGCGACCACGTTGTGCGCCGGGTCCCATACCGCGCAGAACTGCCCGGGCGGGAGGTCGCCGATGATGCGCATGACGCCGACCGATGTCGCCACCTGGTTGTTGCAGTGGTTCTGGATGCCGACCGCGACACCGTGCTGCTCGAGGACAGGCGCCAGCTCATCGAACTCCCGACGGTAACGCGCCTCAGTGGCGAGATAGCCGTCCTCACCGATGGGCAGGCAGATGCGGATCATCGGCACCCCCGCCTCGGCGCAGGCGGCGATGGTCGGCTCATCGGTCGGGCCGGCGATGCTCTCGATGGCGACCCCGTGATCGGCGAACACCTTGGCGGCCTCGGGCAGGCCCTCGGTCACGTTCTCCGGCTCGACCTGGAACTCGGGCCGGACGGGGAGCTCCACCCCCGTGAAGCCCAGCTCGCTGATGTGCCTCGCGAGCTCGGGCAAGGGCATGGTCTTCCACGGCTTGCTGAACACGGTGTACCTGATTCTCTGGCTCATCTCGCAGGCTCCTCACGCGCCGGCGGGCGCCGGCGCCGGTATGCTCACGTGTGGCACTTGCATGGTTCGCCCCGCGGGCCCACAATCCTCGCTTCCCGGCGGCACGCGTACATGACAGGACGCTCCGCGTTGGCGGAGCGCCGCACTTGTCGCCGCACATGTCCCCGGGCGGCTACCGAACCGTTACACTGCTGTTACTCGCGCATCATGACGGTGGCGGCCACCACGGCGACCCGGCCGTCGTCGCCGGCGTTCATGACCGAGCCCATCAGTCCAGGCAGGAGCAGGCGATGCTGGTACGTCAGGCGGATCTGTACCTGATCGCCCTGGGACGCGTTGTTCTCCCCGTCATTCACCCCGAGGGTCTGCCAGCTCCCCCAGGTTCCGCTGCCCTCGTCCCAGGAGCGGAAGCGATAGAGGCGAGTGAGATGCTCAGACTCGATTGTCTGGGTGGCGCTGGCGATCTCGGCGTCTACCCGCGTCGGGGTGGCGCCGACCGCCGCCTGCCGCGCTCCCTCGCGCGCCGCCTGCCCGAGTTCGGCTCGGTTCTTCATCAGGAAGCCGAACTCGAGAATGGCGAACAGCAAGAACACAAGCAACGGCACAACCAGCGCCAGCTCCACTGTCACGGAGGCTCGGCGCGGCATCATGCCGTCGGGCCGCAGACCAATGTACCCACATGTGGCCGAGCGCTGTGTGGTGAACACTGCAGGTCCTCCCTGCACACAGTATCACACACCACTATCACGAGCCGCCCAGCCATGGGGTCTCATGCATGTCCATGAGAGGTACTACCCAGTTTGCAGGGAGTATACACCTTTGAGATTCTGTGTCAATCCTGAGCGTGAATCAAGGCAGCATCCAGACTCGGGTACCTGCTCGAGCGCACATGCCCTGCGACGTCGTTTGTCGCCTGTACGGGCCCCAAGCGCGGCTGAGCCGCCGTCCAAGTCCCCCGGAGGGGCCAAGCTGAGACGGGTCGCGGATTGGAGAATGAATTCGTGAACAGCCAATGCATTCATCCAAGGAGGCGACCCGAAGATGGTCCACGTGGGCATCGACGTGCACAGGACTCGTTCGACGCTGGTGGGCCGCGATCCTGCAGCGAGGCGCGGCGGTCGATCGCCGACCTGCCCGCCTGGATGCCCAACGACTCCCCGCCCGACGCAGCCGAGTGAGCATTCCGGCTACCCCGGGCTGAAGATCAACAGCTCGCCCGAGTTGTGCGTGATGACCACGATGTCGTGACGGTCGCGCGTCGCGACGTGCCCCGCCATCGCGCACATCGCCCCGTTGAAGCCCGGCTCCAGCACGTCATCGTACGGGAGCTTCGCGATCTCACCCCCCGCTGCATCGAGCACCGTCAGGTGGAGCGTAAGTGGCGCGCCCTCCTCGGCGGGCAGCGCGTCCTTCCGCTCGGGGATGAAGATCTCCGCCTGCACGATCTCCGTGGCGCCGGGGGAGCTCCAGTCGCCGATACTGCACGCCGAGGTGAGGGTGATGCGGCCGTCGGGCCGCCGCGAGAAGTTGCGCTGCTCCCACTCCATCCGCCCGCGCGGGCTGATCCCCCAGGCATAGCGCTCCGTCTTCGAGTTGAGGTAGAGCAGCGGCCCATCGCGCCCCGGTGGATGCACGAGCAGCATGTGCTGGCCGTGCTCGAGGCGATCGCGGAGCGTCCAGAGCAGGTTGCCTTCGGCGTCGAACAGGCAGCCGCCCGTCGAGGTGGCGAGCTGCCTTCCCTCTGGGAGGATCTCGCCGATGACCGCACAGTCCACGTGCGAGTCCTCGCCGATCTCCTCAGGCACGTTCTTGTGCCAGAGGATCTCGCCGCCTGCATCGCGCACCTCGAAGCGATTCGCGTCCGCCATGCTGAAGGCGATCTCGTCGATGCCATCGCCCGTGAGGTCGCCCGCGAACATGAAGTCCTCGAAGGACTGCCCGACCGTCTCATGCTCCCAGAGCACCTGCGCGTCGCCATCGACCGCGACCACCGACCCGCGCTCACGGTGGTGGTTGACAGCGGTCACGATGACCGGCGGGCCGGTCGCGGTGAGGCGCGCCAGCGTCCAGACCATGGCGAGGCCGTCGAGGTCGATGCTGCGCTTGAGGGCGCCGGTGGCGGCGTCGAGAATGTGGATCGGGCCGAGCCCGACGACGACCTCGAGCGCGCCGTCGCCGTCGATGTCCACGATCCGGGTCAGCAGGTGACGATGGCGCGAGCGGTAGTGCCAGTGGCTACGCTCGTAGAGGTGGTCATCATCGTAGGCCGCGTGGTAGAAGGGCGCGTCGGTGGTCTCCCAGACCACGCTGCCGTCGCCGCGGTAGAGCGCGACCACGTCCTCCTCGCCGCGGTTGTAGGGCACGGCGATCTCGTCGAGGCCGTCGCCGTCCACGTCCGCGATGGCCGGGTTGCAGGTGCCGGACGTCGCGCCCAGCTCCACGCGCGTGAGCCGCGCCACGCTGCGCTCAGCGACCTCGGGCGTGATCCTGGGAGGCGTGAGGTAGCCGCCGAGCTGGTGATCGGGGGCCACCCGCGGTCGGATCAGCTCGGTCATGGCCTGTCGCCCTCCATGGCCGCTACCACTCGATCTCGACTTCCTTGCCGGTATCGGCCGACTCGCGCGCCGCCAGGCAGGCCTTCACCGTCGCCATCGACTCCTCGGGCGTGATGACGGTCGGTGCCACGCCCTCCTGGATGCAGTCGGCGAAGTAGCGCAGCTCGGCGGTCAGCGCGCCCGACACCCGCCCGTGGATTGTCGGCCAGTACGTGGTGTCCGGGTAGGTCCAGCCCTCTTCGTCGCACACCGCGAAGCCGGGCGCGGACTCCTGCACGTGGACCGAGCCCTCGGTGCCGATGATCTCCATGCGCTCGTCGATCTGCATGGCGGTCTTGTCGGGCAGGAACCACACGTCCTCGAGCACCGCGACGGCGCCGTTGTCCATCGTGAACATGCTCCAGCCCAGGTCCGGGTTGCCCAGCCCGCGGACATCAACGGTCTTGGCGTAGACCTTGACGGGTTTGAGCCCCGAGGCCCACAGCATGATGTCCATGTCGTGCACGCCATCGCCGATGATGGGGCCGATCTTGGGCAGAATCCCGGTGGTGACCCAGCCCGGGATGTTGCGCCGCGCGAACATCGACACGATGCGGCCGAGCTTGCCCTCCTCGCACTGCCGCTTGGCCATGGCGTAGCGTGGGTTGAAGCGGCAGATGTGCCCGACCATGAACGAGCCCTCGGCGGCGTTGGCCGCGTCCACGATCGCCTGGCAGTCCGCGACCGTCGAGGCCATGGGCTTTTCGCAGAACACGTGCTTGCCCGCCGCGATGGACGCCAGTGCCGGCTCCACGTGCTGGTCCCACATGGTGGTGATGCTCACCGACTCGAGTTCGGGGTTCGCGAGCATCTCGTTGTAGTCGGTGTACGCGTGCTGGACGCCGAAGCGCTCGGCGACCTCCGCCAGCCGAGACTCAGTGCGCGTGCACACCGCGTACAGCTCCATGTTTGGGATCGAGTCGACCGCCTCACAGTGCTTCTCGCCGAACCATCCGATACCGATGACTCCGTGCTTGACCCGCTCCATCTCAGTGCCTCCCGGCAGTTCGATTAGGTGCACCAGGCGGGTGATCCGGCCCGCCCCCGCCATATCTGTCTTGGTTCGACAGCCGGTCGCGATGCCCCTCCACAGTTGTAGAGGAGTACCCCGCGCCGCGACGAATCAGGGTACGAGCGTTCAGCATGCTGGCAGAGAGGAATCGCGATGACAGCGTTGCGCGTTCGTTGCGTGCTTGCGATCGTCGCCACGGGCTGCTTGTTCGCTGTCGCGGCCGTGGCCCAGGAGCTGACCGAGCTGCCGCCACATGTCGTGGCGTGCAGCCCGGAGCCGTTCGCGACCAACGTCGATCCCGGCCTGACGGAGATCTCCGTGACCTTCGACCGCCCCATGAGCCCCGAGGGCGCCGGGTTCGCGAGCCTGCGCTGGGCGGGAGTGTCCCCGGGCATTCGCGACGCGACGCCGAGCTGGAGCGGGGACGGGATGACGTGCTCACTGTCCGTGGCGCTGGTCGAGGACGTCACCTACGCCGTCTCGGTGAACAACACGAAGGCCAGAGGCTTCGTGGACACGGCCGGGGTGCCCGCCGTGGGCTTCGCGTGGGCGTTCGCGACGGGCGAGCGGACCGAGGAGCAGTTCCCGCCCTGCGTCGTCGCGTCCGATCCCGAGCCGGGCGCCACGGACGTGGACTTCCGGCTCAGGGAGGTCAGCGTGACCTTCAACCGGCCGGTGGCGCCCGGCGACTTCTCGTGGGTGATCTTCCGGGGCAGCGGCCTGTACCCCGGCATCCGCGGCGGTGAGCTGCAGCTCAGTGAGGACCGGCTGAGCGCGTCCCTGCCCGTCCGTCTCAGCCCCGCGGCGGTCTACTCGGTTGGCCTCAACGACCCGCACTACGCGGGCTACAAGGACATCTACGGACGCCCGGTCCTGCCCTTCGGCCTGTGCTTCAGGACGGCCGAGTAGGCCGGGCGGCGCTTGCGCGGTCGCAGCAGGGCGGCTCCGGTACGCAGCGAAGGCCCCGCCGATCGGCGGGGCCTTCGCGATGGACATGATCTGAGCGCTCGGTCAACACAGTCGGCACGGCTCCGTCCAGCCCGCGGTCGGCGTCCGTGTCCGCGTCACTACCGTTCCCGCCCGAGCGCGACTGCCGCCGCTCTTGTCTACCGCTACGGCTGCGTCGCCGGCGTACCGCTCCCGCCGCCGAACATCGCCTGCGTGGACTGCCCCACTCGCTCGCCGACCATGCCGCCGAGGTAGTTCCAGGCGCAGATGCCGATGACGGCCATGAAGGCGACGAGTATTGCCATCTCCGCACTGGTCGTTCCACTCTCGTCCAGCCAGGACGCACGGAGCACACTCATTGGACGGACCTCCTGCCGGGCGCATCAGGCGCTGCCAACCAGGCTCCACTATGGCCGTGGCCGGCCTGCGTCGATGCCACATCTCCTTAAACAAAAAGGGCCACGGTCCGTGCGGCCCCAACTTCGGGGCACTGCACGACGTCCGTAGCCAGCGGTGATGCTATCCTACACGACCGAGGCCGGAACGCCATCAAGGCTCCGTCAATGTGGGCTCACATTCTCCTCAATTCAGACAGCCGGCCTACAGCCGCTTAAGGTCGTGAGAACGTGGCGACGTCAGGAGCTACTTGCGGTCGGTGAGGTTATCGGTGATCGCGCACCAGCCCTGGCAGGTCAGCCGCACCGGCTCGCCGGTGCAGCGCGCGATGCGGTTGCCGGACACGACGTGGCCGCCGCCGCCGAGTGCCAGGATCGCGGCATCGGCGGTCACATCCTCCAGCACGTTCGCGGCCACCACGCAGTCGCGCGCGTCGCCCAGGTCGATACCGCCCTGGCGCTTGTCCTCGACGATGTCGGCGTACACGCTCTTGCGGATGATGTTCGACGAGATCGTGTGCCCGCCCGAGCCGGAGGCGTCCTCGATGCGCACGGCCGCCTCCGTCGTGTTGATCATGGTGTTGCCGGTGATGGCGATGCCGTTGCACTCGCCCGCGAGGTGCACCCCGATGGGCGCGTGCAGGTAGTTCGAGGTAATGGCGAGGTCGCGGGAGCCGAGCACGTAGATGCCCTTGGTGAAGCCCTCGATGGTGTTGCCCGAGATCACGTGCTGGGCGGTGCCGTCGAGGATGATGCCCTCGGCGTCGCCGTAGGCGAAGTGGTTGGCCACGATGCGCACCTCGCGGCAGTTGCGGTCGATGTAGACGTGCTCGTCCTGCACCTGGCCGTCGTTGAGGCGCCGCGTCTGGTTGCCGTGCATGGTCAGGTGGTGCAGGTTCTCAGCCGACAGCGCCCGCCTGCAGTCGCGCATCCAGCAGTCGCGCACGGTGGCGTTGGTGCCCCTGGTCAGGAAGCGGATCGCCGTGCCGCCGTGGCCGATGAAGAAGCACGCGTCGATCATGGTGTCGTTCGGGTGGTCGATCACCAGCGCATCGCCCGAGTCGTGGTTGCCGACGAAGGTCAGGTCGCGAATGGTGATCTTCAGGTCCGGCCACCACTCGCCGATGACGCCGATGATCGACAGCAGCGGCGCGCCGGAAGTGTCGGTGCTCTCGATGACGCTGGCGCGGCCGTCGCCGACCAGGAACAGGTGCTGGCCCTCGCGCAGCGCGATCTCCACCGTCCGCTCCACGGTCCAGGTGCCCGCCGGGATGTGCACCGTCCCGCCGCAGTCGGGGAGCGCGTCGAGCGCCTCCTGGATGCCGCCCGCCTCGCCCGCGTCGATCCAGCCTCCGCGCTTCATCGCTTCAGCTCTCCTTCCCGGCCGCCTCCGCGCACTTGCCCGCCAGCGCCAGGCAGATGTCCACGACGTTGTCGGTCACCGTCACCAGGCCGTGGGTGTCGTCGCGGTTGCCCGACATCTCGATCAATACAGGCGCGCGGCAGCCCCGGTCCGCGGCGTAGCAGATCACGTAGGGCGCATCGACGGGGTCCGAGATGCGTTCCATGTTCACCTGCTGGTACTCCCCGTTATAGGGCGCCTGGCACACGAAACGATCGCGCAGCCGCTCCTTCGTGTCCTCGTGGATGGCCGCCACCAGCTCCTCATCGCAGCCGATGGCGGGCATGAGGATGAAGTGCGCGGTGTGGAAGTCGATGAGCCCGATGGGCCGCAGCTCGTCCACCAGGCCCTGGATGATCCGGGTCTCGCGGGCGGACGCCGCGCGCGTGCCCTTGTAGTTGTAGTCCCACGGCACCGCCACGTCCTGGGGCATCGGGTAGTCATCCCAGCCGTGGTCGAAGTTGCGGTTCAGGTCCACGCCGTCCCCGTTCTGGCGGGTGAAGTGGTCGAAGCCCCAGGGGTTCTGCACCGGCATGATGACCCAGTGCAGGTCCGCCGGGTCGAAGCCGAGGTCGTCGCCGGCGCCGAGCAGCTCGGCCAGCCGCACCAGCCCGTAGCAGTTCTCCCACTCCCAGCCGTGCACCGCCGCGCCGAAGTAGACGGTCGGCCTCTCCGGGTCGCCGAAGCGGAGCGTGTACATCTCGCGCCCATCGCTGCACGGGCCCTCGGCGACCATGGTCAGGCCGTCGCCGGCGGCTACGGTGTCACGCATGAGCGCCACGAACTCGTCGTAGCCAAGGCGCTTGGAGTAGTGCCGGCCCCAACGCACGCTACCGCCGATGAAGTTGCCGACGAACAGCCACTTGTTGGTGTTGCCGTGTGAGCCGTACCAGGGCCGCCCCGGCGACATCAGGTCCAGCGCCAGGATCCTGCCCTCGCCCACGCGCTCCTCAATCATCAGCGCGCCGTGGTTGACGTTCGAGCGCGCCAGGACCGTGGTGCTCTCGTCCTCGATGGGGTTCAGGATCTGGCGCTGCACCATCTGATTGTCGTACAGCGGGTCGGGCGCGCTGGAGACGCTGCCGTACCACCAGATGCGGTCGCCGACCCCGAAGCCGCGGGTGGCGTCACACTCGACCTCGATTCTCATCTCCGGCTCAAGGCGGTCCAGCACATGTGTCTTCGAGAACTGCCAACCGCGGTCGGCCCCGTACTCGAACAGGCACGACACGACCTGCCCACCCCCCGCGGCGTACTCGCGCACCGCGCCGTAGTCGAGCCGGTCGAGGTTGGCGCCGTCCTGGATGGCGGTTACCACGTGCGTGTGCTCGGCGAGGACATCGGCGCCGTGCGCCTCGTCCAGGAAGTTCAGCACGCTCACCCGGTCGGGGTAGAGCAAGTCGAGGTCGGCCTTGAGGATCCCGCCGCCACCGTCGGTGAGCAGCAGGACAGAAAGCTCGGAGCGGTCCATGGTCGGTCCTCCGTGTGCGTGTGGTCACGCGCGCGGGAGCGCAGTTCACCGCTGGGCCCACCGTCACCTCCGGCGGCGCCCGGCCATTGCGCCCAGATATCTTCCGCAGAACTTGCTCAAGGGCTGGACATGGACCGCGATTTCACATATAATCTAACAAACATAGAGGCAAGCAAGAGCGTCCGCCGGCTGGATGGTCGGTTTCACCATGAGACGTGCCCCGAGGGAGGGGACAAAGGTGAGTCGATCGGGTCAGGCGGTTGTTTGCGTTGCGCTTCTCGCGATGCTGGGGTGTGTCGGCGCCCAGGCGCAGGACTTGCAGTGGACCACGTATCTTGGGACGCCCAGAAGGCGCTGGCGGAAGACGAGAGCGGGTACCTCGCGACCACGACCAGCGCCGAGGAACAGGACTTCGTGATGTCGGTGATTGCCGCGGCCGAGAAGCAGGAGGCCGCGGCGTCTGACTTCTACTGGTTCGGTCTGTTCCAGGACCCGGACGGCCAGGAGCCGGACCAGGGCTGGCGATGGCTCAGCGGCGAGGTCATCGACAAGGACTCCTACACGGACTGGGGCTGGGGCGAGCCGAACAACCAGGGCGGCGAGGATGTGGGCGCGCTCCGCAAGACCTCCGGCGAGTGGATCGATGGCCACGCGTACGTCGCCAACCGGGCGGTCGTCGAGCGCGAGCCGTCCAAGGGCCCTGCTCCCCCGGCGCCCCCTCCGTCGCCGTCCCCGGACACCACCGCTCCGTCCCTCACGCTCGACTCCCCCGAGCCCGCGATCCTGCCCTGGCGGCGGCCGTTCCGGCGCAAGCCCGTCATGATCAGTGGCCAGGTCGTGGACGACGACAGCGGCGTGGACTCGGCCACCATCACGGTGACGGACGAGTACGGTCGCTGCAGCTCCAAGCACGACATCACCGAGCTGTTGGACGAGGATGGCTACTTCGAGCTGACGGTGAAGCTGCGCTCGTGGGTCAAGTGGCGGGACCGCAACGGTCGCACCTACGAGATCGCGCTGACCGCGGTTGACAACGCGGGGAACGAGGCGGGGCCCGAGACGGTCACAGTGTGGTCGCCACACCCGCGCGACCGCATCCGGAAGATCAT
>JALGUI010000623.1 GCA_029820915.1 Candidatus Zipacnadia bacterium
CGCGGTCCGGTCACGCGTGGCGAGCGAGTGATAGTACTGGTCACTGGTGGCGTCGAGCAGCGCTTGGCACTCGTCGGGGGTCAGGTACTCGGGGATCTTCTCTCCGCTCTTGGGCGCGGAGACCTTGCGGCACGGGTTGGCGTCGACCACCTCGCTCTTCTCGAGGAAATCCCACAGCGACCGGAGCGCGTAGATCCGTCTGGCGCGGGTCGATGCGGCGAGGCCGTTGCGCTTCATCGCGAGGAGGAAGCGGCGCAGCACATGGGCGGTTACGGTGTCGAGGTGCGGGGCGAGGCCCTCGCTGCGCAGGAAGGCGAGCAACTGCTCGATGTCGGAGTGGTACGCCTCGACGGTGAGCGGGCTGCACCCGCGCTCGGCCTCGAGGTAGAGGAGGAACTCGTCTGCTGCGTCAGTGATCAGCATCGGACACCACGACCTTTCGGTGGTCGGGTCATGGTGCCCGTTCGGGCCGGGAAGACCAGTCAGATCAGCGCACCACAACTGGTCTTATCGGCCGCTCAGTGCCAGTATCAGGCGTTATCGACACGGAAAACCGCGGAGAGTGTGTCTATAAGCCGAGTTCTGTGTCCGGTGAGGTCCCAAGGACGCCACCGACCGGTGATCATTCAGCTAGGGCGATTGTTGCCAATCGCCTCATGCGCCCTACCCGGGAGCTCGGCCTCAGCGCTCCCCTATTCGGGCTTGCTCCGAGCGGGGTTTGGCCAGCCGGCATGTCACCATGCCGCTGGTGGGCTCTTACCCCACCATTTCACCCTTACCCGCGCTCTCTGCGACTGCGCTCGCACACCACGCCGCCCGCGCCAAAGACGCCCGCCGCCGGGACGTGTGTGTGCGCGCTGTCAAGGTGCGCTGCGACCGCAGTCGCAGAGAGCGCAGGCGGTATCGTTTCTGTGCCACTTTCCGTCGGATCGCTCCGCCTGGGTGTTACCCAGCGCCCTGCCCTGTGGAGCTCGGACTTTCCTCAGGCGGACCCGGGCCCCGCTGCCGAGTCGGGCTGGAAGCCCGACCTACGCGGCGGAGCGGCGTCCGCCCGCGACCACCCGACACACTCTCCGCACGAATAGTATACCCCGCGCAGCGCGGGCGGTAAAGCCGCGCGGGCCGGCGACCGGGCGACGACAGAGCAGCCGGTGAGGTGCGGAGGTGCGCGGCGGCGGAACCCAACAGGGACTGTGGCGAACCGGAAGGGGGACGCCGGCGTGAGTGAGCAGCGGCCGAGACAGGACGCCATCGAGCAAATCCGCATTCTGCTGGACGAACCGGTGGGCGACGACGGCGATGCGCAACTGGGCTTCGAGGACTACGCCGACGTGCTGGCCGGCGTGATCCTCGGCAGCGACAGCCCGTTCACCGTCGGCGTGTTCGGCGACTGGGGCACGGGCAAGACCACGCTCATGCGCTGCATAGAGCGCCGCCTGCTCGACCACGTACCGGGCACGGGCCGCGCGCCCGTGATCGTGCCGGTGTGGTTCGAGGCGTGGCGCTACGAGCGCGAGGAGGACCTCATCGCGCCGCTGCTCGGGGAGATCGCGGACGCGCTGGTGCGGGGCTGAGAGAGGGAGCCAAATGGAGCGCTGGGTGTTGGTGTTCGTGGTGGCTGTCATCCTGGCTTCGGGAGTGACGGGTCTTCTGTATGCGCGTGGGGACGCCGGCGCCTGGGGCAGCGTACTGGTCCTAGGTGCAACGGCCCTCGTGGTCGCCTGGTATGCACACGAGACGCGCAGGCTGGCGCGGGCGACGGAAGACATGGCGCGCAGCACGTTCTTTCTGGCCACCAAGGAGTGCGGTGCGGACCTGGCTGTGGTGGGGCGGGACAGCTGGATCGGCTCGATCGACGGGTCCAGCGGAGCTAGACGAGGTTCCGCATTTCAGCACAACACGATCGAGAATGGGGGCAATAGGGTTGCCTTTGACGTCCGCGTCGAGATCGACGCAACCCAGGCCAGTCTGCATCTCGGGGAAATACTCCCCGGCAAGAAACAGAACATCGGCGCGGGCACCGTAGTGCGCCAAGGCATCATCCGCGTCTCCTATCGCGACATGCTGCAGGATCATGGGGAGGAGTGGCGCTGGAACGAAGACGCTACTCGCTGGGAGCTCAGCAACTGAGGACGCGGCATGGTGCGAGCCTCGCGCTGCCATGGCGGCGACGGCCCGCCGGCGGCACTGAGATGGTTCCGCCAACAGGAGTGTCGGCGGAACGGGGCGCACCGAGGAGCCCGATCGAGCGCCACCATGACATTGCGCGAACGCCTGGCGCCAAGCGCCATGACATTGGGTGGTGCGGCTGCTGCCGGTCGAGCGATCCAATCATCGGCAGAGCCTGCGCGGCGGCGACGTGGACGCGTGGGTGGCGGCTTGGGGCAGCAGCTTCATTCCGCGCTGTGGGCTCAGGCTGGCAGCAGGGCCACGGTTAGGTCGATGATCGTCAATGTGAGATCTCCGATATCTTTCATACTAACCGCCTCCTTCAGTATCCAGTACACGGCAATACCGACTTGCACGAACACGAGTAGCGACAAAGTCACCGTGATAGCCACTGCTGCTTCCCTGGCGAATGCCAGCCTGAGCCCACTACACGGAATTGTCAAGGTCCCCATCATAATTAGACATCTCACGCGCGCAAGAGTTCCGGTGCGCTTGAGAGAAGAATTCGCCCTGTGCGCCGACACACTTCGGACGAAGTCGGCCTGCGCACAAGCGACCAACGGCTGGGCCGACTTCGGCACGCTGGCTAACGCCACCGTGCCTGAGGGCGGCCCCCCGGTACCTGCTTCGCAGGACACAGGATGCCGTGAGGATGCGAGCATCCTCCTGCACAACGATGCGAGCATCCTCCTGCACAACGACAGCGGCGGACGGCAAACGGCCGGGCGGGAACGTAGTCCCGCCCCTCCGAACGGCTCGGCAACGGCACAGGCCGGCCGCCCTTCGGGCGCCCCCCGGTACCTGCTTCGCAGGACATAGGATGCCGTGAGGATGCGAGCATCCTCCTGCACAACGGCAACGGCGGACGGCAAACGGCCGGGCGGGCAACGGCACAGGTCCCGCCCGTGGGCGGGAGGGCCGGCCTCTCCGTGAACGACAACCACCAACGACCGGGCGGTGTCAGACTGCGAAGCAGTCTGCGGAACGCCGCCCCGTCCGAACGGCGACGGCGGACGGCAAAGGGCCGGGCAGGAACGTAGTCCCGCCCCTCCGAACGGCACGGCGACGGCAACTGCGCATGCGCGGGACCGTGCGTGCCACGGAACGGCGACGGCGAACGACCGGGCGGGCCGAAGGCCCGCTACCGCTATGGTCCCGCGTCCTGCCCGTCCCCCATCAGCCGCTCCGCCGCGCCGTGCCAGACGCTCCCGCGCAGCTCGGCGTCCGCGTCCATGGCGTCGAGTACCTCCTCGTAGGCATCGCGCATCATCACCGGGTCCGACGTGTCCGAGCAGTAGCACAGCCGCCTCGACACCCGCTCCCACACCTCCTCGCCCCAGCCCAGGAACAGCTCGCGCAGGAACGCCGTCGAGCGCTTGAGGATGACGCTCGACAGGTCCCAGTAGAGGTTGTCCCAGTACGCGAGC
>JALGUI010000624.1 GCA_029820915.1 Candidatus Zipacnadia bacterium
GGGCTCAATCCTGCTCCTGCTCGCGTTCGCGGATAAGGTCGCGGAAGGTGGTATTGTCGTACACCTCCGCCAGCGCGTCGCGCGCCCGCTCCCACATGGCGTGGAAGGGGCAATCCCCCTCGAACTCGCAGCGCCCCTCGCCGCGCTTGGTCATGCAGTGCACCGGCACCAGCGACCCCCGGACGAAACGAATCACTTCGCCCACGGCCACATCCCGCCCCCGGTCCGCCAGCATGTAGCCGCCCTCCCTGCCGCGCTTGGAGTCGACGAAGCCGCCCTGCTTGAGCTGGGCCAGGATGTTCTCGAGGAAGCGCGGCGGGATGGCCTGCGCCTCGGCGATCTCCGCGCTCTTGACCGGCCAGTCCCCTTCGCGCAGCGTGATCTCGTATATGGCGCGCATGGCGTACTGGCACTTCCGCGACAGGATCACGGTCTCGTCCCCTCCCGCCGGCAACCGGGCGCGTCCTGGGGTGCGATGATCCGTCCGGCGTATACTGCACCGCGCCACCCGGCTTTCCCTTCACGCGCCGCGAGATTCCGTGCGGCCCGGCGCATGAGCGGCCGCCCGAGCGGCCGCCGCCCCGACTGTGCCGCCCCCTTGCGCGGGCCTGCCCTTTGAGTTAGACTCCCCGCAACGTCGCGGGGCCCATTCCCTACGGAAGTAGTGCGCATATGAAGCTGAAGGTCCTCGGCTGCGGCGTCTTCGAGCCGGAGCTGCGTGAGTTGCTGCCCGATTCGCCCCACGAAACCGAGTTCGAGGCCGGGCTGCACGAGACGCCCTCGAAGCTGCGCGAGACCGTCCAGGAGCGTATCGACGGCGCGGCCTCGGCAGGCTTCGACGCCGTCGCGCTCGCCTACGGCCTATGCGGCCGCGGCACCAGCGGCCTCGTGGCCCGCGGCGTCACGGTGGTCGTCCCCCGCGTCCACGACTGTCTCACGCTCTTCCTGGGCTCGCGCGAGGAGTACCGCCGCCAGTTCCGCCACCACCCCGGCACCTACTACATCACGCCCGGCTGGTTCGCCCACAAGCTGGGCCTCGACCAGACCGGGCGGCTGCGGAGCTGGTCGCTCGACGCCCGCGACCACCCGCGCTTCGCCGAGCTGTCCGACCGCTTCGGCGAGGACTCAGCGAGCGAGATCATCGACTTCCTCGGGAGCTGGAAGCGCAACTACACGCGCGTGGCGGTCATCGACACCGGCTGCGGCGAGGTCGGCGAGTGCTTCCGGCTCGCCGAGCGCATCGCCGGGGAGTTGGACTGGCAGTGCGAGCGGCTGCCCGGCGACACCACCATGCTGCGCGACCTGGTGTTGGGCGAGTGGGACCCCGAGCGCTTCCTGGTCCTGCAGCCCGGCGAGCGCTCCGAGTCCAGCGGTGACGAGCGGGTGCTGGTCGCCGTGTCGAGCGGCGGCGCGCAGGCCTCGCCTGCAGCCGACGCCCTCGCCGGCGACGCCGAGGGCGACCTCGGCCCGCGCGCGGGGCTGGGCCTGGGCATCGACGCCGGCGGCACCTACACCGACGCCGTCATCTACGACTTCGCCGCCGACCGCGTGGCGTCCAAGGCCAAGGCCCTGACCACGCGCCACGACCCGCTGATCGGCATCAGCGACGCGCTCGACCGCCTCGACGCCAAGCTGCTGACCCGCGTCGATCTCGTCGCGCTGTCCACGACCTTCGCGACCAACGCCATCGTCGAGGGCAGTGGCGGCGAGCCCGGCTGCATCATCATGCCCCATGACGGCTTCGACGAGTCCCACATCCGCTGGCCACACCGCGCCATCATCGGCGGCCGGATGAGCATCGGCGGCGAAGAGCTGGCTCCCTTCGACGCGGAGGCCTGCCGCCGCGCGGTCCGCGGGCTGCTGGCCGAGGGCGTGGACTGCTTCGCGATCTCGGGCTACGCGAGCGTGCGCGACCCCGCCCACGAGCTGGCGGCGCGCGACATCATCGCCGCCGAGTGCGATCTGCCCGTGGTGTGCGGCCACGAGCTGTCCGGGCGTCTGAACTTCATCAGCCGCGCCAACACCGCGGCGCTCAACGCCCGGCTTCTGCCGCTCATCGCGCGGCTGCTCGACGCCGCCCGGCGCACCCTGGCCGAGCGGGGCATCGCTGCGCCGCTGATGGTCGTCAAGGGCGATGGCTCGCTCATCAACGTGCGCACCGCCCACGAGCGCCCGGTCGAGACCATCCTGTCGGGCCCGGCCGCCAGCGTCCGCGGAGCCCGGCATCTTGCCGGCCGGCACCTCGCGGGCCAGATGGACGCCATGGTCATCGACGTCGGCGGCACCACCACCGACGCTGCCATCATCGAGGAGGGCAGCCCCAGGCTGTCCCCCGACGGCGCCCGCGTCGGCGGCTGGCAGACCTCCATCGAGGCCGTGCGCGTCCGCACCATGGGACTCGGCGGCGACAGCGCGCTCGACTTCAACGCCGACCGCGACCTGCTGGTTGGCCCGCGCCGCGTGCTGCCGCTGTGCTATCTCGCGGCGACGGCCGGCGACGGCATCGCCGACACCCTTACCGCCGTCCCACGCCGCGACAATGCCGTGCGCACCTCCGCGCTCGCGCTTGACTTCCTGATGCCCGGGCCGATGGCCCGACATCGCTCGCTGGCCGATGACGAGCGGCGGCTGCTCGATGTCCTCGACGGCACGCCACTGCACCGCGACGCGCTCGCCGCGCGCCTCGAACTGGCATCACCGCGGCTTTTGAGCACCCGGCGCATGGAGGACCGCGGCGTGCTGCAGCGCGCAGCCCTCACGCCGACCGACCTGCTGCACTACACCGGCGACTTCACCGCCTGGGACGTGGCGGCCGCGCGCGCGGGGGTCGAGGCCTTCGCGCACCTGTACGGCTGTGCGCCGGACGAGCTGGTCACGCTGACCTGGGAGCGCATCACGCGCGTGCTGTCGCTGATGGTCATCGCC
>JALGUI010000625.1 GCA_029820915.1 Candidatus Zipacnadia bacterium
TTCCCGGCGAAACGCCTCGACCCCACGATGTCGCCGGTCAGAGCGGCATACCACTCGGTTGCCGGCATTGCCCTCGTCTCCCTGTTGGGCGGAGCTTGTGCGCTGCAGCGGTTTTCGCCGACAAGCCCCTCGCAGCCTGCCCGTCGCCCTGCCTGCGCTCTGCACCTCATCTCATAGCACGGCGAACCCGACGTCCAGCATCTGCGCCATCCGCCGCGCTATCTCCACCTCATCGCCCAGGCACAGCGCCAGGTGGTGCGTGCCGCCCAGCTCGGAGTAGCGGCGCAGGAACCCGGGCAGGTCGTGGTCGAGCGGGCGGATCCAGAAGTGCGGCACGTCCGGGAAGGGATCCAGAAGTGCGGCACGTCCGGGAAGCCCGGCACCGGCCCGCGGTCCAGCACCTCCACCCGCGCCGCGATCAGGTCGAAGCCGTCATGCGGCCCGGGCGCCAGGTTCACCAGCGTCGCCAGGCCCGGCGTCAGCTTCGGGATAGCGACGACGGGGTCCGCCACCTCGCTGAAGCGGTAGGGCTTCTCGACCAGCCTGGGCGGCTCGGCGGCCAGCGCCAGGTTGCACTCGCCCATGTGGCTCATGAACACGGTCCCGCCCGCCCAGTCGGGGCAGAACATCTCGGTGAAGGTCACCGCACATCCGGCCTGGGCGAGCGATCCCACGAGGCCCGCGGTGAGCGCATCCGCCTCACCGGCGTAGCCGACGCCACGCGCCATGGCCTTCGACGCCTCCAGGAACGGGACGGTGCCGATGCCCGTCTCGGCCACGAACGAGGCGAAGTTGAAGGACATCGCACCCGCCCCGCCCTCCGCCAGCATCCGTCGCATTGCCAGACCCACGCGGTTGGTGCGGTCCAGCGCCTCGGCGCTCACTCCGGTGGCATCGAAGCGGGCGCGGTCGGCCGCCGACTCGGCCGCCACCTCCTCGGCGGGGATGCTCCCGGCCGTCCGCGCCAGCGCGTCCACCGTCACCCGGTGCGCCTCGATGCCCAGGCGCGTGGTCATCACGTCCTCCGAGACCGCGAAGTCGCCCATGCCCGCGAAGGACTCGCCGAAGACCAGCACGCGCATCGACCGCATGGCCCGTGCCGCCCGTGCCGCCCGCGCCGTCGTCACCACGTCGGCAACGAAGGCGTCATCGTCCACGTGGCCGACCGCGAGCAGGTACGGGCGCGAGTGCCGCCGCAGCATGCAGGCGAGGTCCTGCACCCCGTGGATGCCATGGTTGCGGAACATGTCCTCGCCGGTGGCATCCTCGTCGAACCGCTCCGCCGGCGTGGTGTCCAGCAGCAGCAGGGGCACGCGCGCCTCGACGAGGGCGTCAATGGCCTCCAGCGAGGGCGAGTAGGCGAGGTGGAGGGTCGCCAGGAGGTCGGGGTCGGCGGCCATGAGTGCGTGGACCGTGCGCTCGACCTCGGAGCAGACGCAGGCGGTCTCCCCGCGGTGGACGAGGAGGCCGGCGCTCTCGAGGCGGGCGGCAACGCGATCGGCGAAGGCCTCCATGTCCGGCCGCGCCTCCGGGCGGACCTCGTCGTAGAGCGCGATGTAGAGTGGGAGCAGGGCAAGCTTGGGTGCGTCGGTCATTGTCCGGGCCTCCTTGGGACGGCAACGACGGGTCAGCCGAGGGCGCCGGGGTAGAGGCGCTCCATAGTGTCACGATAGGCGGCGTAGGCGGCGTCGCAGGCGGCGGTCATCTCGGCGCGCGGTGCGAACTGCCGCGCCGGGCGGCAGAAGCGCTCAGCGGCGGACACGATCGACTCCAGCAGCCCGGCCGCGACGCCGCCGTAGATCGCCCCGCCCAGCACCGCCGCCTCCGCGCACTCCGGGATCGCGAGGGGCAGTCGCACTACGTCGGCCATCATCTGCATCCACGAGTCCGACTGCACCGCCCCGCCGAGCATGCGCAGCTCCGTCGGCGGGCAGCCCGCCGCCGCGGTCAGCGCCAGGGCGTCGCGGGCGCAGAAGCACACCGCCTCGACGACCGCCCGCACCAGGTGCGCCCGCCCGTGCGCCAGTGTCAGGCCGACGAAGCCACCGCGCACGTCGCTGCGGAAGGTCGGCGTCGCGGTGCCCGAGAAGTGCGGCAGGCACACCAGCCCGTCGCAGCCCACCGGCGCCTCAGCCGCCTCGGCCAGCAGCGCCTCGTAGTCGCCGCCGCCCAGCAGGTCGCGCAGCCAGGTCAGCAGCACCCCCGAGGTCTTGGCGTAGTTGAGGAGGTAGTACAGCCCCGGCACCGGGTGCCTGCCCCAGATCACGCCGTCGGGCATGGGGCCGGCGACCTCGTCAAGCGTCGCGATGATCGCCATCGCCGTCCCGACCGTGCCGGACGCCAGCCCCGGCCTCACGTTCCCCACGCCCACCGCTCCGTTGAGCTGGTCGTTCGAGCCCAGCGCCACCGGCGTGCCCGCCTCCAGGCCCAGCTCGCGCGCCGCCGTCACCGTCAGACGCCCGATCGGGCTCGCCGGCGGGCCGAGCGGGCTGAGCCACTCGCGCGGCACCCCGACGGCATCGAGCGCCTCCTGCCACCAGTCGTCCATCGAGCGCCTCCTGCCACCAGTCGTCGGTGGTCCGGTCCACGAGCGCCGTGCTGCCCGCGTTGCTCAAGTCCAGCCTGCGCTCGCCGGTCAGCAGCAACCCGAGGTAGTCGGGCAGCATCACCAGGTACCGCGTGTCTCCCCACACCTCGGGCTCGCTCTCGCGCAGCCACAGCATCTTCGGCGCCGAGTCGATGGCGTTGACGGCGGACGCGCCGCGGCGGGTGCGGAGCTCGTCGGGGTCGAGCATGTCGTTGAGCCGCCGGGCCTGGTCCTCCGCGCGCGTGTCCA
>JALGUI010000626.1 GCA_029820915.1 Candidatus Zipacnadia bacterium
GCTGTTCGAGCACGCGCACCGCTTCGGCCGCGAGTTCCTCGGCGGCTGACCCTCTACCGCCGCTCGTACTCCAGCACGCTGCGCTCGTAGATGGTGTGGACCGGGTCCCCGGTCTTGCGCATCCAGTCGGAGAGCCGCTCGCGCAGGGCCATCGCGGCGTCGCGGTAGTCCGGCTGGCGCAGTACGTTCACGGTCTCGTGGGGGTCGCGCGCGAGGTCGTACAGCGCGTCCTCCCCCGCGCAGTTCCACCCGTACTTGAAATCGCCCTGGCGGATCGTGCGCTGGCTCATCGAGACGCTGTTGACGCCGTGGAACTCCGTCACCGCGAGGTCGCGCCAGTCGTCCGTTTCGCCCTCGATCAGCGGCAGCAGCGACCGCCCGTGCAGGCCTTCGGGGTCGTGGTCGGCGCCCGCCGCATCGCAGATCGTGGGATAGACATCGGCGTTAGAGACGAACTCGGAGCGCACCTCGCCGGCGTGGGAGCCGTCGGGGTAGCGCACGATCATGCCGATGCGGTGCGTCTCCTCAAAGTGGTGCCAGCCCTTGTCGGTCAGGCCGCCGTGGCTACCGCACGTCTCCCCGTGGTCGGAGGCAAAGATGATCAGCGTGTTGTCGAGCTGGCCCGATTCACGCAGGTAGTCGATGATGCGACCGAACTGGTCATCGATGAGGCCCGTGAAGGCGTAGTAGTAGCGCAGCATCTCCGCCCAGTCATCCCAGCTCAGCCGCTCGGCCTGCGGATGGAGCTTCGTCTGGTGCGGGCCGGGGATGGTGCGCGCGGGCCACTCGTAGTTCGGCCACGGCTCCATCTGCACGTCGCGGTAGAGGTCCACGAAGTCCGAGTTCGCGTAGTAGGGCCCATGCGGCCCCCAGTTGTTGTGCCAGATGAACCACGGGTCGCCGTCTTCGCGGAAGCGCTCGGCCAGCGAGATGGTGTTCTCGGCCAGGAAGTAGGGGACCGTGCTCTCGATCGGCCCGGCAAGCTCGCCCGCGGGCACTGGCATCGGCCTGTCCTCCGGCCAGTCCATCACGCGATGCTCCAGGCCGCGCTCGGCGAGGTAGCTCTGATACTCCGGATAGCGGAAGCCGCCGCCGCCGTGGCCGGGGAAGTCCTGGCCCTCGAAGCCCCGGTTGCCGGGCAGGGCGGGATCGTTGGCGACGCCGTACGCGCTCTGGCGGGCCGTTCCCAGGTGCCACTTGCCGGTGTAGCCGCAGCGGTAGCCGGCTTCGCCCAGCCTGTGTGAGAGCAGGTCCGGGCGGTCGGGCAGCTCATGGACCGAGGAGCCGAGGTTGCCTACATTCGAGCAGATCCCATGCGTGTGCGGGTACAGGCCGGTCATGATGGTGCCGCGCGTGGGCGAGCAGACGGGGCAGGCGGTGTACGCCGTGTCGAAACGCACGCCCTCCTCCGCGAGGCGGTCGATGTTCGGCGTCCGGCACGGCGTGTCGCCGTAGCAGCCCAACGCGGAGAGCCGGTGCTGATCGGTGAACAGCAGCAGGATGTTCGGCGTGTTGGGCATTGCTGATCGCTCCCGAGGTCTTCGTTTCTCCGTGGTGCGGACGCCCTCGTCCGCACGCCGTTGCTGTCCGCCGCGCCCTTTTCGCTCCGAATGCCTGCGCCCCTCCCCAGGGAACCATGGTGGGGACCTGCGAGACACGAAGTCGTTTGCCGTCATGGTGGAACCTGAGTTCGCTGCGCTCGCGGCGGCCTCTCCATGATGTGCAGCGCAGCGGCCTCTCCAACGGCAACGACGCCCACGCGCCGTTCTCTCGTCGCTCACAACTCCTCGCCCCTCGCTGGCGCAGGATTCACGGTCCCCCAGAGCGAAATGACTTATCCGCCCGCATCACTCGAAGAAGCGAGGTCTCTTATGAAGTCAATAGCGTTCGTCACCGCGCTGATCGCATGCACCGCCATCTGTGCGAGCTGCCAGCCGGTTGCGCTCGTGCAGGATGGCGCCAGCGACTTCGTCATCTACCACGCGCCCGACGCCCCGCCGTCGGTGGCCGCCGCGGCCGCCGACCTGCAGACGTACATCGAGGAGGCGTCCGGCGCGCGCCTGGAGATCGTCACCGAACCAGCCCAGCCGATGATCTGTTTGGGCGACAACCCCTCCGCGTGGGCTGTGAACGCGAGCGTCGAAGGGATGCCGCTCGAGAGCTTCGGCATCGCCACGCGCAATGGCAGCATCTACATCCTCGGCCCCGACACCGCCGAGGGCGAGTTCACGCTCCAGGGCGGGACGTCGAGCGGCACCCGCAACGGCGTGAACGCCTTCCTGCA
>JALGUI010000627.1 GCA_029820915.1 Candidatus Zipacnadia bacterium
TCGGAGCGGCCCCTCCATACCACAAGGCGGCGCATCGCTTGGCCGTGGCGTGGCCTCGCCGCAGCCGTCCCGACTTGTGGGTAATGCATAGCCGAACGGCCACGGCGGACGGCAGCGGCAGACGACACAGGCCGGCGCCACCCGGGCGGTTCGCCGGCGCGCCGCGGGCACCTGCGTCTCGTGCGGTGTGCCGCCCGCCTGTCCATCGGTGCCGCGCTCCTGCTCTGGGTGGGCGCCTCGGATCGCGGCACGGCGGCAGGGCTCGTTCCCCGCGGCAGGTGCACAGCCGGTTGCGGGCGAAGCACCATGACGTCCTTCAGGAACAGGGAGGGATGTCCCACGTCGCGAGCGCCATGACGCGAGCGGGTCCCCGTACCCCCTCGACCTCGCCCCCGGGCCGAAGGCGCCGGACCCGGGACGCCGCTTCTCCCCGCGAGCATGACGGACTCCGGGAGCGGGTGCCACGTGCACAGGCTGCGCTCAGGTGTCCGTGGAGCAATCCTCATGGGCGGGTGGTTGATGGCCATGTCGGCGGCTGATGCCGCGCAGGTGACGCTGCAGGAGCAGGACGTCACCGTTACCGCCGACCGGCCCGTGGAGCTTACCTTCGCCGTGCCGGAGGGCTGGGACGAGGTGTACCTCGCGCTGCGCGGGCGGCTGTTCAACCCGGCGCAGCCCGGCTGGCGCGGTGGCTCCATGCCGTGCATCAGCTACCTGGTCAACGGCCGGCTTGTGCCGGCGGAGCAGATCGCCAATCTGCAGGATGCCACCGAGTCCGCTTCCTGGGGTGGTGCGTTCTTCTCCTGGATTGGCGAGAGCGACAACTGGCGTCTCACCTACAGCCCGGACTTCACGCCCTTCATCAACGACAGCAACCCCGCGGAAATGGGTGACGACCCCTACCTCCAGGTCTTCGACATCACCGAGCTGGCCCACCACGGGGCAGCCAACACGCTGGTCATGCGTCATGCCATGAACCACTTCCCCACCTTCCAGATGATCTTCCGCGACGTCAAGCTGCTCAGCGAGTACCGGCGGCCACCGGCAACCAGCGTGCCCCGTGACTGGCCCGACACTGAGGGACGGCTCATCAAGCCGCGGACGCAGCACCAGGTGGACTATGAAGCCAGGCTGCTGAGCGGCGGCGGCCTCGAGATCGCGGTGGGGGGCGATCGCTACCTCGTCGGCTCACGGTTCTCCAGGCCGGACGCGGGCTTCCTGGTCCTGGGCGAGGACGCGGACGATGGGCAGGTCGCGGTGGAGGGCGACCGCCTGACGGCGAGTGGCGGCCCCTGGCGGCTGGAGCGCACGCTCACCCGGCACGCGGAGTGCATCGAGGTCAGCGACCGCCTGACGAACCTGACGGATGGGCCGCTGGGCATCCGACTGGGCCATGAGATCGCGATCGGCACGGCCGATCTCCAGAAGGTCTACCTCAACGGTTGCCGCCTGCCACGCAAGGAAGGCCGCACCAGCATTGACGTGCATCCGCTGGAGAACCCCACGGCCTACGTCTGTCGGGACCACAGTGGCGTGGGCCTGCTGCCGCGCGATGACGTGTTCCGGGCCCACGTCGAACTGATCCTGCAGGATGGGGCCTACGGTATTCATGACCGCCACTTCGCCCTGGCGCCGGGCGCATCGTACGAGCTGCGCTGGGAGGTCTACCCGACCGCCGCCGCCGACTACTACGCCTTTATCAACGCGGCCCGTAGACGCCTGAACGCCAACTACCTGATCGACGGCAACATGGTCATCGCGCATGGCTATGAGGGCGCGATGGCGGACCTGAGCGATGACGATCTCGTCACGCTCGTGCGGGCCAACAACGCGCGCTACGTGGTGCTGAGCACGATCTCGCGGCTCGACGAGAACGGGCGGCGCCTGCCGCCTGAGGGAGAGAACGGCTTCACGCATGGCACCGGACTGATGGGCGAGCACGGTCGGTGGACCCGCCACTGGGTGGAGCAGGTCATCGCGCGCTTCCGGCGGCTGTGCCCGGAGGTGACCTTGCTGCCCTACCTCGATCCCTTCGTGTCGTCGGAGCCGGGCGCCGCCGGCCGCTACGCCGACAGCCTGGCAATGATGCCGGACGGTAGCCCGCAACTCTACACCGACCACAAGCTGTCGGTCTTCTACCCGACCCTCGACAACTCGTACGGCCGAGCTCTGGGGCAGGCCTTCGACTACCTCCTCGACATCGCCGATGGCTTCTACATGGACGAGTCCACCATGTACTACCTGCCCGGCGTGGGGGCCTTCAGCTACAACCCCGACACCTGG
>JALGUI010000628.1 GCA_029820915.1 Candidatus Zipacnadia bacterium
CTCGTGGACACCATGAACCGCCACGGCATCGACAGGTCCGTGGTGCTGCCCATCGAGAGCCCCGAGGTCGGCACCTGCCTGTGCACCACCGAAACGGTCATCGAGGCCGCCTACACCTACCCCGAGCGCCTCGTGCCCCTCATCCAGGTCGATCCGCGCATGCCCCGCGCCGACCAGGTCATCCGCCACTTCGCCGCCAACTACGACCTGGTGCGCGGCTTCGGCGAGCTGGTGGACGGGCTGTCCATCGATGACGAGAAGCGCCAGGTCATCTACGCCACCTGCTCCGACCTGGGCTTCCCGCTGATCTTCTACGGCTCGAGCTACTCGAGCTTCGACGACGTGGGCCTGCCGCGGCTCGAGGCGATGCTGCAGAAGTACCCGGACATGATCTTCATCGGCCACGGGCCGCGCTGGTGGAGTGCCATCTCGGCCGATGACGACGCCTCCTGCGGCTACCCGACCACGCCGGTCGTCGAGGGCGGTGCGGCGGATCGCCTGCTGCAGGAGTACGACAATATGTACGCGGACATCTCCGCGGGCTCGGGCTTCAACGCCATGACGCGCGACCCGGAGTTCACCCAGGGCTTCCTCGAGCGCAACTGGCAGAAGATCATGTTCGCGACCGACTACCTGCACGTGGGCCAGGAGCTGGGGCAGATCGCGTGGCTGCGCGAGACGCCGATGATGGACGAGCAGCGCGCGGCAATCGCCGAGGGCAACGCCAAGCGGGTGTTCAAGCTGGAGTAGGACCAAGCGGCGGCGTGGCGACGACGGCATGTGCAGGCGAGGGCGCCCGCACTACGGCAGGGGTCTCGGTCACCTTCGCGACCAACAGATTCGTACGACAGGCGCCCTCGCCTGTCGAGTCGTTTGCACTGGGACTTCCGCAAGCCGGCGCCAGCCAGGGCCTGAGTGCCGAAGGGCGGCAGGCCGGAAGCCCGCCCCACGATGGACGCGGAAGGTGTGGCGGACCATGAAGGGCGTTCTCGTGTGCGCACTGCTCATCGCGGCGGCAGGAATGGGCTGGGCCAAGACGGCCCGCTCGTACTACGACGCCGAGACTATGGACCGCGTGCGGCAGAAGGTCGAGGAGCACGACTGGGCGCAGGCGCAGGTAGAGGCCGCGCGCTCGGCGGCGCAGTGGCACCTGCAGATGAGCGACGAGGAGCTGTGGGAGTTCGTCCCGCCGCCCGAGCAGATGCGCGCGATCAACGTCCACATCGGCCACGACTGCCCGTTCTGCGGCCCGGAGATCACCCGCAAGGCCGGCCACTACCCGTGGGAGATGGACCGTGACCGGCCCTTCAAGCTCACTTGCCCGGTCTGCGGGCGCGTCTTCCCCGACAACGACTTCGAGCCGTGGAACACCGAGGGGCTCGACGGCGAGCCCGAGCGCGCTCAAGCGCCGGGCGAGCGCATCATCGACCGCGGGCTGGGCTGGGTCGGCCCCGACGGTCGGCGCTACTGGTTCGTCCCCTACTACATCTTCTGGCAGCGCTGGGTGCAGGACATCATCGGCGGCATGAAGACGCTGTCGCGCGCGTACCTGCTGACCGGCGAGCCCAAGTTCGGGCACGCCTGCGCGGTGATGATGGCCAAGCTCGCCGGCGAGTACGAACGCTTCGACTACCCTACCCAGGGCTACCACGAGGGGCGCTTCGGCGTCACCGGCCGCATCTCCGACCGCATCTGGACCACCGGCAACGACACCACGATCGCACTGGCCTATGACGCCATCTATCCCATCTTCGACGAGGACCCCGAGCTGCTGGAGTTCCTGCGCGGCAAGGGCATCGACGACCCGCGCCACACCATCGAGCAGGGCCTGCTCGCCGTCATGGCCCGCGACGTGCTCGGCGGCGTGAACGCCGTCGGCAACATGGGCATGCACCAGCGCACCGCCTGCGTGCTCGCCATCGTCATGGACAACGATGACCCCGAGTTCGGCCCCACCACCGAGCAGATGCGCGAGTGGCTCATGAGCGGCCCCGGCCGGGTCGAGGACCTGCTGTGGAACGGCTTCTGGCGCGACGGCCTGGGCGCGGAGAGCTCGCCGTCGTACTCGTCGAGCTGGTGCCGCAACTTCTACGAGATCGCCGACCTCCTGCCGAGGCTGGGCGTGGAGATCTGGGACAACCCGAAGCTCAAGAAGATGGCCGATCTGGGCATCGACATGGCGGTTAATAGCCGCTGGGGCTCCGACATCGGCGACTGCGGTGGGGCCGCCGGCGGCGGGACCATCGGTCGCTGGACCAACGTGCTCGGCCGCGCGTTCACCGACGTCGCGCGACCTGTTCGAGGACTGGTTCGACGAGGAGGCCGTCGCCCGTGCGGTCGAGGAACACGGTCCCGACTTCGCCCTGCCCACGCGCGCCATCGGCGGGTACGGCCTGGCCATCCTCGAGGCCGGGGACGCCGACGATCGCCGTGGCCTGTCCATGTACTACGGCTCGGCCGAGGGCGGCCACGGTCACCACGACCGCCTCAACATCGAGATGTGGGCGCTCGGACAGGTGGTGCTCCCCGAGGACGGCTACCCCACTCCGTTCACGCGGCCCGACTTCTGGCGCTGGCGCTCCACCGACACCCACAAGCACTACTGTGTGGTCGTCAACGAGACCACCCAGACCAGCCAGCAGGCCGGCGACCTCAACGCCATCGTGTCCACGCCGGTGCAGTTCGTGGACGGATCGGCGCAGGCCGCCTACCCGGGGCTGACCTCCCTTTACCGCCGCACCGCCGCGCTCATCGACATCTCCCCCGAGGACTCGTATCTGCTCGACATCTTCCGCGTGCGCGGCGGCACGCAGCACGACTGGTGCTTCCACGGCCCCATCTGGTTCGACCTGTCCCTCGAGGGCGGAGAGCTCGGGCCGCCGCAGGAA
>JALGUI010000629.1 GCA_029820915.1 Candidatus Zipacnadia bacterium
TACGGGGGTAAGTCGGCGAGGCCCCGGCCTCGCCGACATCGTCTGCCGTTCCGTGGCCCGGGCACTCCTGCCCGGGCGTCGTTCCGCATCCCGCGACGAGGACGACAACGGCCGGGCGGGAGCGTAGTCCCGCCCCTCCGAACGGCACGGCGCCGACAACGGCCGACGCATCTGAAGATGCGTCGCTCCGAACGGCAACGGGCAAGCGCCGGCCGCCGCAAGGGCGCTGGGCCTTGCTCGCTACGCGATGCTCACCGCCTGGCCTGAGGCCGCGGAGGCGTAGACCGCGTCCGTGATCTGCGCGATCACCAGGGAGTTCTCGAGGCTGGTGATCGGCGGGCGGCCCTCCCCCGCGCGGCCAGCGCGAAGTCCTCGATCAACCGCGGGTTGCCTCCGCCCGGGTTGTCGTCGCCCTCCCACAGCGTCTTCGAGACCACGCCCTCCTCGCCGCTGCCCTCATCGAGGATGATCTGCCGCCCGCCGTTGCCGAGCATGCACAGTTGCAGCGAGCCCTCCGTACCGACAATCTGCCAGGCCTGCCGGGCGGAGGCGGCGGCGAATTCGCCGCGCTCGATCGACAGCACCATGCCGTCGTCCCCGACCACGAGAGCCGAGTAGTGGGCATCGGCGTCGGACTCGGGGGCGACGTGGTGGCGGAACTGCGGGGCGCACGGCCAGATCTGAGCCAGGGCCGTCCGGGGCCGGAAGGCCCAGCCGGCGACGCCGAGGATGTAGTCGAGGTCGTAGCAACTCCAGTTGGTCAGGATGCCGCCGGCGTTCAGGCAGAATGACTCGCGCCACGGCGGCGGCGCCTTCCCGCTGGGCGGCCCGGCCGGCAGCAGCGCCCGGTAGTGCAGCACGCGCAGGTCGCCGAGGGCTCCGCTGAGCACGCACTCGGCGGCCACGTCCGCCGAGCCGTAGGCCCGGTAGCGACCCGAGAAGCACCCGGCCACCAGGTCGCCACGCGCCGCGATCATCGTCTCGACTTCGCGCGCGTTCATGGCGATGGGCTTCTCGATCAGCGCGTGCTTGCCGCGCGCGAAGGCCCGCAGCGCCATCGCGGTCCGCGTGCCGGCCGGGAAGGCGACGATGACCGCCTCGACCTCCTCGTCCTGGTCCAGCAGATCGCGGCCGTCCTCGTAGATGCGCGGCACGCCTTGCTCGGCCGCCCATTCACGCCGCTCGACCCGCAGGTCGGCGGCGGCGACCACCTCGATGAGGTCGCTGGCCTGCGCGTCCTGGAGGTCGCGGCTGCCGATCACGCCGCAGCCGATGACGCCCATCTTCACGGGTTCCATGGTGCGTCTCCTCTCGGTCGGTCAAGCTTGCGCCTCCGGCGTGAGATGCGGAGCATCTCCAGAGCGCCGGCGGCACGTGACCGTGGTCAGAACGGACTCGTCAAGACAGTCAGCCGCGCGTTCGCCGCCTCGATGGCGTTCCCCTGCACGAGGTACGACAACCCCCAGGTGTCCAGGTTAAAGTGCAGGATCAGCGGTCGGATCCAGCGCCAGGGCGGATCAACGAAGGACTGGGCCAGACGAATGTAGCGCGGCAACTCGGGGACGGCCAGGTAGACCTCGTGGGCAATGCGCACGATGTTGTAGATGGCCGCCGCGATGAAGCCGGCCCACATCAGCGGATCACGGAAGAAGAAGCCGCGCTCCACCGCCGAACCCTCGAAGCCGCCCGTGATCTCCAGCGGCAGGAATAGCAGCGGGTAGCGCAGGCGCTCTGACTCGGCCCAGTGTCGGCGGAAGAAGGCCACCAGGCAGCCGACGGCCACGATGATGAGCATGTTGAAGCTCATCCACCACAGCAGCGGCGTGCGCCATGCCTCCCACGGAATCAGCCCGCTGCTCGAGCCCTCGAAGAAGCCCTTGGCGATGGCGGGGTCCTTGGGGATGTAGAAGGCGGGGTAGTACTGGAAGAACTCCTGCCACTGGTTGACGTCGGTCCCGTAGTAGATGGGGTACATCAGGTAGTGCAGCACGTAGACGCCACGGTCCATCACGGGCGCCAGGGACACGGCGCCGAAGATCAGCAGCAGTTCCCCACGGCTGAGCGGGCGCAGGAGGCCCCCGCCGGACCAGACGCGCGCAATGAGCCTCAGCGCCTTGTTGCACGCCACGAGGATTCCGAGCAGGATGAGCGCGGGGATCGGCGGCACGAGTTGCATGAAGCCGAGGCGGCTGATGACCAGGTAGGTCACCAGCGTGAGCAGTACCACGAGCACGAAGCTACGTACGGTAATGCCGACCAGTTCGGTCGGCGGGCTCTGTGCATCGTCCCCCGGAGCGAGGACGCGTCCTGTGTTCTGGCTCATGGCGCGCTCTCAGGTGCCTCCGGCGGGCGGGCTGGCGCGAGAGAGCGACGGTTCGCCGCTCCCCCCCGCTGCACCTGCCCGGCACCGCGCGGGAGGAATCCCGCGCGACGCGGCCTAACCTCTCTCGCGGTGCACGGATGCATCGCCTGGCGCGAAGGGGAGATCGAGATGGGCCTCCGACTGAGGACACTCGT
>JALGUI010000630.1 GCA_029820915.1 Candidatus Zipacnadia bacterium
CATAGTCGAGACCAACATCTCCCGGCTGCGCTCGAAGCTCGAGAGCGACCCTCGCGATCCCCAACGGCTGCTCACCGTGCGCGGCTTCGGGTACAAGTTGGTCCCGCCCAACGGCGCGTGATAATGGTCGCTTCACGACTCCGAGGAACGGCATTGCCGGGCGGGCCGCCCGACCCATACGAGGGGTGACGCGCAGGCTAGTTGCTCGCAATGCCGGGCCCTTCGCGGTCGGCGTCCTCCGGCAGGTTGCCATCATTGTCCCGGCCCTCCGAGGCCGGGACGATCTTGTACCCGTACCCCGGCACGTGGATGATGTGCTCGGGATCGAGCGGGTCCACCTCAAGCGCCACCCGCAGGCCCATGATGGCATCGCCCAGCTCGGCGTAGTCCCCGTCGGTCCACGGCTGGGACCGAGCCGCCAGCAACTCCGGCGAGACCACCCGAGGGGCGTGCTCGATGAGCACGCGCAGAATGGTCGCCTGGCTCGGTGGCAGCGGGATATCCCGGCCGCGCACCGTCACCCGGTGGCTCTCGAGGTCGAGTAACACTTCGCCCAGTCGCAGCGCCCGCTCCCCCCCACCGTGGACGGCGTCCCTCGGCCCGGCCGCGGGTCGGGACCTGAGCAGTCGCATCGCTCGGACCACCACCTCGGTGACGCGAAACGGCCGGGTGACGTAGTCGTCCACGCCCGTGTCGGCGTCGGGCAATCGCTCCTCGTGCGAAGCCATCACGCCGACGAGCAGCACCGGGACGTCGGTGACGTACCCCATCCTCTCGGCGATATCGAACCCGGACGAGTCCTCGAGCGCCACACCCAGGATGACCAGGTCGGGCGGGAACAGCTCGACCAGGTGCAGCGCCTGTGCGCCCGAGCCCGTGCAGACAACGCTCATCCCCTCCGCCTGCAGCTCCCGCTGCAGGTGCTCGCGCAACTCCTCGTCCGCATCGGCCACGACAACGGTGGCTCTCATTGTGCCTGCCTGCCGGCCACGGTCGCGCTCCGCCGCGGGGCGGGGCTAATTGTGCATGAGGCCCTCAATGTACTCACGGACCGACAGCCCCACCTCTGGATCGTCGATGCTGAACTGGATGAACGCGCGGCTGTACTGCAGGAAGTTGCCCACGTCAAAGCGGCGCTCGCCGGGCTTCATCTTGGCCGCCCAGATCGCTTCGCGGTCATGCACGAGTCTGCGCAGGGCCTCCGTCAGTTGCAGCTCGCCCCCGGGTCCCGGCGCGACGTGCTTGAGGTAGTCGAACACGATGGGACGCATGATGTACCGCCCGGCGATGGCGATGTCACTTGGCGCCTCCTCCGGCGGGGGCTTCTCGATCACGTCCTCGACCATGAAGTGCGGCTTGCCCTCGACGCTGCCAAAGGGCTTCACGATGCCATACTGGCTGATCTGGGACTTGGGCACGTGGCGCACGCCCAGCACGGCGTCGCACCCCGTGTTGTCGATGACATCTTCCATCCGCGATACCAGCCCGCCCTCGCCACCGGCGCCCGTGATCACGGCGTCGCCGAGCGCCACCACGAACGGCTCGCCGCCCACGAAGCCCTCGGCCTGGAGGAGCGCGTTACCCAGTCCCTTGGGCTCGGGCTGCCGCACGTAGTAGATGTGGACTCTGCCCTCACGAAGGGCCGGTGGGAAGAGGTCGCCATTCGCAGCATTGCTGTTGGGGTCATCGCCGAGGTCGAAGTGGTCCTCGATGGCCCGCTGCTGCCGCCCCGTGATGATGCAGATGTCCGCGATACCCGCTTCGATGAGCTCCTCCACCACCACGTGGATCGCGGGCTTGCGGCCCAGCGGCAGCATCTCCTTCGGCTGCGACTTGGTCATGGGGTAGAGACGCGTGCTGAGGCCGGCCGCGGGAATGACGGCTCGCGTGACAGGCATGTCGGTCACTCCCAGTATCCCGCCTGATGCCGGCGACGGCCCTCGGCGTGCCGTGCCACTACTTGCACAGGCCTTCCAGCGGCGCACCGTCTCCCTCAGTGGGGTGCTCCCGCGATGGCGTAGTGGCCTCACCCTGGGCTCGGGATGGCGTTGTGCCCCGGTCGGCAACGAGATCGCTCGGATGGTCGTCTCTTCCCAGGATGATCGCGAGCATCCGGCGCTCGGACACGAGATCGATCAGCAGCCACATGAAGCCGAAGGCGGCCAGGTACACGATGATGTCGGAGCCCCCGTGGACGAGGGAGTCCATGGCGAAGCCGGGACCGGCGAACTCGGCGAACAGCAGCACCGAGACGAGGCGCACGATGTTGCCGGCCAG
>JALGUI010000631.1 GCA_029820915.1 Candidatus Zipacnadia bacterium
CGTGTTCTTCGAGGGGCACGTGCCACGCGATCGCATTGACGCGTACTACCGGGCCGCCTCGCTTCTCCTGCACACGTCCGACAGTGAGGGCTTCCCGAACGTCCTCCTCGAAGCTTGGGGACACGGCCTTCCGGTCGTGTCTACGTTCGACCCTGACGGCGTGATTCGGCGGCACGGCCTCGGACGAGCGGGCGAGACAGCGGAGGAGCTTGCACACAGCATATCGGAGCTGACGACCGACGAGGCGGAGCACGCTCGAGCGTCTCGGCACGCGGCCGCATACGTGCGCCGATGGCATGTGCCGGACGTGGTCGCATCGGCGACTGAGCGGCTGATGCTGTCGCTGCGTCCGGGGGAGCGTGCCTTGGCCGACGGGGGACGCGGCAGTGAGCCGCTCGCACCGGACGAGAGTTCGGAGGGCCGTGCGGTGGGGCAGACGTCACCTGGAGGCGGGCCTGATGGGGTCTAGCCTATCGCGAGGACGGTGGCAGCTAGCGACGGCGCTCGCGCTCGCCGCACTGGTTGGCGTTCTCGGCTTCAAGCCCGCCATCGACTCCGGCGGCGACAACGGCGAGTACCTCGCACTGGCCAGGTCCCTTGTGGACGGCACGGGCTTCCGCATGATCGCTGAGCCGGGCGAGCCAATGGAGACCAAACGCTGGCCGGGCTATCCCGTCTTCCTGGCCGGCTGGATGCTCGTATTCGGTGAGAACCTCGCGGCGCTCAAGACTGCCTCAGTGCTCTGCTTCGCCGGCGCAGTCGGCCTGAGTTGGGTACTGATACGGCGGCAGGCGCCGGGCGCGGCGTGGATTGCGGGCGCGAGCGCGCTTGTCTTCATCATGAATGAAGAGACGCTCCACTACGCCGGCACGGTCTACTCCGAGATGTTGTTCGTCCTGCTCTCTCTGGGTGCCCTTGTCGCCCTGGAAAGGACCGCCGAGTTGCCCGGCAGATGGTGGCGCTGGGGCCTGCTGGCGGCCCTGCTGTGTACTGCGGCGACCTACACGCGGCCTCACGGGTTGGCCCTGGTGCCCGCGGCCTTCGCCTTCCTGGCGCTGCGCAGGAAGTGGCGCGCGGCGATCGTGGTCCCGGGGCTCATTGCCCTCGCGCTGTTGCCTTGGGCGTGGCGGCAAGCGCACATCACGACGGAGGGCGGCCATACCTATCTGAAGAGTACGCTGGGCACGACGGAGGAGGACGCGCCGGGGGCTTCCGGTCTCGCCAAGTACGCGCATCGGATTGGGCGGAACGCCGCGGTCCACTTCCTGTCCATGGGGCGCACCGTCCTCGCCCGGCCCGACCATCTGTCCTTCACGCCGGAGGTCACGCCGCCTCCGCCCGCCCAGGATGCCGCGCCCGTGGCCGCCGACGAGGCGGGCGACGCCGACGCGACGAGCGGGGGCATCGACAAGGGCATGATGTCACGGTACTTCCTGGCCGCGGTGGTCCTGCTGGGAGCAATCGTTACCTGGCGCGGGCCGGGCAGCGCCATTCACTGGTACGTGGTCTTCACCTTCGCGCTCCTGCTGGTCACGCCGTGGCCGAGAGCACGGTACCTGTTCCCGCTGCTGCCCTTCTTCGCGTGGTTCTTCATCTCGGCTGTCCTGTGGCTTCCCACGCTGCTTCGGCGCTGGCTCAGCACGGGCGCCGCGACGCGGCTCGGGAAGGTGGCGGTGGCGTCGGCGTGCGGGCTCGCGCTGCTGCTCGGGTCGATGACCGTGTCGCAACAGCTCATCGCGAACCTGGGCGCCCGAGGCCTGCCCTACTGGGCCCCGCAGCGCTACACGCACGAGGGGCTGGACATCGCCAACTACATGCGGGCGGCCGTCTGGATCCGCGGCAACACTCCGCACAACGCGGTGATCGTAGCGCGCAAGCCGTACCAGGTCTACTGGGTGTCCCGGCGCAAGTCGGACGTGGTGTGGAACGGGAGCATCGATGGCGCATGGCAAGGCTTCAACGAGCGGGCGGGATACGGGCCCGTGTACGTCATTGAGGACGCCTTCGCCGAGCGCTACGACCCGCGTGCGCAGTCCCGCACCTGGTGGGGGCCAGCGCTGCGGGGGCACCCGGGGGAGGCCACGGTGGTGTACGAGACTCAGCCGCCGGAAGTGCGGGTGTGGGCGTTGCACAGCCCGGTGGCGGCGGGCGGAGAGAGCGACCGATCGACACAGGATCGCGCGCCGGTACGGGATTGACAGCGCGCGTCGCGTCCGGCGAGCATGACATGTGACGTGCCGTGAGGTGGCAGAATGCGCATCCTGGCTATCAACCAC
>JALGUI010000632.1 GCA_029820915.1 Candidatus Zipacnadia bacterium
GAGGCGGACATCCGCGCCGGTGACGCGCGCGCGCTGGACCTGGCCGACGAGAGCGTGGACGGCATCGTGACCTCGCCGCCCTACTCCATCGCCCTCAACTACATCAAGAACGATGAGCACGCGCTGACGGCCATGGGCTACGACCTCGACGAGCTGAGCGAGGAGTTCATCGGAGTGCGCGGCACCGGCAAGCGACGCTTCGAGCTGTACGAGGACGACATGCGGCAGGCGGCGCGGGAGATGCACCGCGTCCTGCGCCCGGGCGCGATGGCCGCGGTGGTCATCGGCAACGTGACCTACCAGGGCGAGGAGATCGACACCACGGGCATGTTCACCGAGGCGTGCGAGGACGCGGGCCTGGCCTTGGAGCGGCGCGTGGACAAGATCATCTTCGGCCTCTATAATGTGATGCAGAAGGAGTACATCCTGCTCTTTCGCAGACCGTAGGCGCGACATGACGGTGGCCCCCATTGCGGCACGAGGAGGACGGGGGAAGCGGAATGACAGTCCAGGAGACGGTGACGGCCGACCTCGACCGGTTCCTCGAAGTGCTCCCCGACCGCGTTCGCCAGTGGCTCGAGAAGCATCCGGACCTCGACGACCTCAAGGAAGTCGTGATCGACCTCGGCCGGCCCATCGGCGCGCGCTTCGTCACGGGCTTCGAACTCGTCGATGACAATCCCGCGCTACACGCGGACATCGTCTTCGTGACCTCGCGCGTGGGCGAGTTCGACCGCGACAACCGCGCGGGCATCGAGGCCACGTTGCACCGCATCAGCGCCATCCCCAACCGCCATGGCGAGATCATCGGGCTCACCTGCCGCGTGGGCCGCGCGGTCGTCGGGACGCTCGAGATCATCCGGGACGTCATCGAGAGCGGCTTCAACATCCTGCTGCTCGGCCGTCCGGGCGTGGGCAAGACCACGAAGCTGCGCGAGGTGGCGCGCGTGCTCGCCGACGAGTTCGACAAGCGCGTGGTCGTGGTGGACACCAACAACGAGATCGGCGGCGGGGGCGACATCCCGCACCCGGCGATCGGTCGCGCGCGCCGCATGCAGGTGCCGGACGACCGGGCGCAGGCCCAGGTGATGATCGAGGCCGTCGAGAACCACATGCCCGAGGCCGTCGTGGTGGACGAGATCGGGACCGAGGCCGAGGCGGCCGCCGCGCGCACTATCGCCGAGCGCGGCGTGCAGCTCATCGCCACCGCACACGGCAACAGCCTGGAGAACCTCATGGCCAACCCGACGCTGTCGGACCTGGTCGGCGGCATCCAGGCGGTGGTGCTCTCCGACGAGGAGGCCAAGCGGCGCGGCACTCAGAAGACCGTGCTGGAGCGGCAGGCGCCCCCGACCTTCGACATCATCATCGAGATAAACGCGATCAACCGGCTCGCCATCCACCACGACGTGGCCGACACGGTGGACAGCATCCTGGTGGGCGAGCCGATCACGGCGGAGCTGCGCGAGTTCGACGCCGAGGGCGAGATCGTGGCGGTCGAGGCGCCCGTCGCGCCGGCGGAGATCGCCGCGGCCGACGAGGCCGACCCACTCGAGGCCGAGCTGCACCGCGCCGAGAACCGCTCGCGGGTCCTTCGGCTGCTGCCCGTGGGCGTGAGCCGGGAGCTGCTCGAACGGGCGCTGCGCGAGCGGCGCGTGCCGGCGACGGTGACGCAGTCGCCCGACGACGCGGACGTGGCGGTGGCGCTGGAGCGCGCGGCGGAGTTGGGGCGGGTGCCGGAGGAGATCGAGAGCACCGTCATGGTGCGCAGCAACACCTACGCGCAGGTCGAGGAGGCGGTCGAGGAGATCGCCGCCGAGCGCAACACCGCGCGCGAGGAGTTCGCGCTGCGCGAGGCCGCCGAGGCCGCGGAGCGCGTGCTGGCCGAGAACGTGGCCGTCGAGCTCCTGCCGCAGAACGCGTACGTGCGGCGCCTGCAGCGCGAGTACGTCGCGCGCCGGAACCTGCAGTCGAAGACCGTCGGCCAGGAGCCGCGGCGCCGTGTGAGGCTGCTGTCGCCGTGAGCGGAGGCCCCGACGTGCGCTGCCCCTACCGCTTCATCGTGCTCGACGGCGTGGACGGCGCGGGCAAGTCCACGCAGCTTGCGCGCCTCGCCGAGGCCCTGCGCGACGCGGGCGAGGACGTCGTCGTCACCGTCGAGCCGGGCGGCACGTCGGTGGGCGAGGCCGTCCGCGCGCTGCTGCTGTCGCCGGACCACCCGGAGATGACGCCGCTGACGGAGGCCCTCCTGTTCTGCGCCTCGCGCGCCCAGCACGTGATCGCTACTCGGCGGCGACCTTCGCCTACCAGGGGCACGCGGGTGAGGTGGGGGAGGAGCTGGTCGTGGCGCTGGATGATGCGGCGACGGGCGGGCTGGCGCCCGACATGACCATCATGCTCGACCTGCCGCCAGAAGAGGGCCTGCGGCGGAAGTTCGGCGAGGCCGGGGCAGGCAACGACGCCGACCGCATCGAGCGCAACGAGCTGGAGTTCCACCGCCGGGTGCGCGAGGGCTTCGTGGAGTACGCGCGGCGCTACCCGGAGCGAACGGCGGTCGTGGATGCGGTGCGCAGCGAGGATGAGGTGTTCGCGGAGATCCGTCGGGTGCTGGAGGAGCGGGAGAGCGACCAGAGCGAGTAGTGAGCGGGTTCGCTGCAGGCGTCGTTTCGTGAGCCCGTCGAACGGCGCTGTCGGGCAGGATGCCCGACCTACGCGGGGTATTGAAGCGCTGGCTACCCTACGCGGGAGTCGGACCGGATGCCCGACCTACGCGGGGTCTTGAAGCGCTCTCTGACCCCGCCCACACCGGACTCGACCACGGCATCTCGCCGTCGGCCTGCCATCCACAAAGGCAGGACCGCGCCGCCCGCGATTTCACTGCCCATCCCGCGGCATGGGCGTCACAACCTCTTCTTCTCGCCGCCCCCGACGGGCATGGCCGGGACGCGCAGGCGCATGTTCCGCAGCTCCCGGCCCAGGTACACACCCTCGCGCATGACGTTGGTGCTGACCACGCCGTC
>JALGUI010000633.1 GCA_029820915.1 Candidatus Zipacnadia bacterium
CCGCGGCGTCGGCCATGAAGGCGTCGCTGCGCATGCGCTGCTCCTCCGTCGGGTTGCTCACGTAGGCGCACTCCACCAGGACGCGCGGCACGTCACCCGAGCGCAGCACGTAGAACGGGCGCCAGGAGATGAAGCGATTATTGGTGTTCAGGCGCGCGCACAGGTGGTTCTGCAGTAGCCGCGCGGGCAGCGCGCTCATCGGGGTCCAGTAGTACGTCTCGGTGCCGTAGGCGCTGCGCGCGTTGCCCGAGCCGACCGCGTTGTTGTGGATGGACAGGAAGAGGTCGGCGTCCGGCTGGTCGCCGGCGGCCAGCCGCGCCTCGAGCTCCCCGCGCTGGTCGGCGTTGCTCGGTCCGACGGAGCGGTCGCTGTCGCGTAGCAGCCTGGCGATCGCGCCACGCTCGGCGAGGATCCCGGCGAGCTGTCGGGCGATGCGCAGGTTCACGTCCTTCTCCCGCACGCCCGTCGGCCCGACGGCGCCGCTGTCACGCCCTCCGTGGCCAGGATCGATGACGATCACCTTGCCCTGAAGCGACGCGCCCTCGTAGGGACCTCGCACCAGAAGCTGGAGCTGCCCCTCCGGCTGGCTGATCCGCCAGCCGCGCTGCTGGCTGAAGGTAAGGTGGAAGACGAGCTGCGCCCAACCGTTGGCGATCTGCGCGGCCTCCACGGCCCACACGCAGCGATCGGAGGGGAGCTGGCGCACACCGTAGCGCGCCAGCCTCACGCCGTACAGGTCGAGAATGAGCGCCGGAGGGTAGACCTGCTGGCGGACGCGGAAGGCCACCGGGCGCGACAGCCGGAGGGTGGCCAGCGTCCCCGCGTCGATGCCCTTGAGCGAGATATCATCCACGGTCTCGGTCGCGGGCCTGGGGACCGATCGGTCGAGCGGCCGGACGTGGCCCTGCGCGACCCACGCGACCAGGATCGGGGCGAGGCGCACGCGGTAGAAGCCGTCAATGTAGTCATCGGCCCACAGCCGGATCCCCGGCGGCAGCACGGTGATGCGGTTGTGCCGGCGGCTGGGGCCGGTGCGCAGGTCGGTACGCGGCTCAGTGGTCAGTAGCGCGCGCTCCGCGCCGGCGGGCGTGCTCAGAGAGCCGATGAGGACGAGGGCGCCCAGCCACAGCGTGGCCGCGAGACGTGATGCCCGCGCGCGCATTGACGATGCGCCGAGGCGGGGATATACTGAGTGCGGTACCATCTGTGCCTATCCGGAGCGTGAGGTGATGGGCGATGTTCAGCTCTCGCGGACGACGCGCAGGCTTCACGGCGGTGGAGGTGCTGGCGGTCACCGCGATCCTGACCAGCCTCGGAGGCGGCTCCTTCATCAACGTCACCGAGCGGGCCCACCGCACGGCCTGCCAGCAGCATCTGCGGCAGATCGGCATGGCCATGCAGATGCGCGCCATGACCGACGAGCCGCTACCACGGGCGTGGTTCTACCCGCCCGACCCGCCGCACCCGGCCCGCGACCGGTACCACCTCGCCAGGATCATGACCGAGGTGCCCCCGCAGATGTTCATCTGCCCATCCGCGCCCACGGCGATCCAGCAGCGCGGCATCTGCTACGTCTACAACGACCGCGTTGGCGGCAAGCTGCTAGACGAGATCCCGAACGCGGCGCAGACGTGGCTGCTGATGGACATCAACGTGGTCAGCGACCAAGTGCCGCCCGCCCACAACGGTGGCTGCAATGTACTCTTCGTGGACGGGCACGTCAAGTGGTACCCGGCCAGCCAGCTGCCGACCTTCAACCTGCCCGAGCAGGAGTAGTAGCGGCCCGGCCCCACCGGGCAGGGGCCGGCGACGAGCCCGCCCGCGACCCTCCGGGTCCCGACATCCACCGTCCTGCACTGGAGCAACGGGCATGCTCGTAAAGGGCATCATCTGCACGCTGAACGAGGCGCCGTCCGTGGGCCCGATCGCTGCGGGCACGCGCGAGCACGTCGATGAGGTCGTCGTGATGGACGGCGCGTCCACCGACGGCACCTGCGAGATCGCGCGCGGCGAGGGCGCCCGCTGCGTGGTCCTCGACCTGCGGGGGAAGGGTCGCGCCATCCGCCATGCCATCGACAGCGAGGAGGCGGACGTGCTCGTCTTCATCGACGCCGATGGCTCGCACGATCCCACCGACATACCCCGGCTGCTCGAGCCGATAGTCGCGGGCGACGCCGACCTGGTGATCGGCGACCGGAACGCGGGGGGAAGCGATGAGCTGCACGACTCGGGAGACCATGCGGCCCGCGCCCTGGGTAGCTGGATGATCCGCAC
>JALGUI010000634.1 GCA_029820915.1 Candidatus Zipacnadia bacterium
GCGTCGGTGAGCATGAACGCGAAGCGCTGGCGCGGGCCGAACTCGGGCGTCAGGAGCAGCTTGCTCCAGCCGATCTCGCCCAGCCCGCAGATGAAGGCGGCGATGCGGAACTGGAACATGACGTCGGGCGCGGGGCGATCCTCGGCGACGGGCCGGGAGTAGCGGATGCGCCGGCCGTGCTCCCACGCTTCATCCGCATCGCCGGTCATGTCCGAGACGGTCATGCGCCCGCCGGTGTTGCGGAAGGCCGCGCCCTCCCAGCCGTGGTTCTCGAGCAGGCACGCCAACTCGTGCAGGACCATGGGCGCGTAGACCTCGTTGATGTTCGCGTAGCCCATCGAGGGGTACTGGTAGAAGTGCGTGCCCTCCTCGATGCCGCGCAGGTAGCCGCGCGGAATCCTGAACGCGAGCCCGATGATGACGCGCGCTTCGGGAAAGATGTAGCGCGCGTCCATCTGCGGCGGCGCGCCCTCGAACCGGCCCATGTCGCCGATCCCGACGAGGTCGGCGCCCATGGCCTTCGCCGCCTGCTTGACATCGGCTGAGGTGAGCACGGGTGGCCGTCCTTTCTCGGCGCGGCTGTCGTTGCCGTTCCGTGCGACGGAGGGGGCTCCGCCACGCCGGTAACGCGACTGCGACCGTGTCGTTGGAGGGGCCGCCGCGAGCGTCAAGCGCCCGACGCGCCAGCGTCGGCCAGCGCTTGTTCGCGAGCGGTGAGATGAGGCGAGCGCGGCGAGCCCCATCTCAGTCGCCTGACCGGCCCGCCGTTCCCGACGACGTGTCGCAAGGCGACGGGGCGCGGGTTCGTCCTCGCGCAACGGCGACGACCGTGTCAGGCCGACCTCGTCCGACTGCTGCGCAGTCGGCCTCGTGCGGCCCCTCCAACGACAAGCGGCGAACGGCAAACGGCCGGGCGGGGACGTAGCCCCGCCCCTCCACAACGAACAGCCCGCCGACAGGAGTGTCGGCGGCACGGAATGCGTCGGCGGCAGACCGCGCCTGCTACTCCGCCGACCAGTCCACGCGCCACAGCGGCTTGCGGCGGAAGGGCGTCTCGAAGGCGTTCTGGAGCTTGCCCTGCTCCTCCAGGTGGATCATGCACGCGCGCGTGCAGCCCTTGGAGCCCGAGATCGCCTGCCCGTGCTCGTAGATCGTATTGGGCTTGCGCGGGAAGGGCGACCAGGGGCCCGGCGCCACGTCGTCGCGACCGGGCATGTAGTCGCCGTGCTCGCCCTCGGGCAGGATCTCGCCGGCGCGGAAGTAGACGTTACAGCGCTTGTGGTCCACGTCCGCCCACTCGACCTCGCGGCCCGCCAGCGTCACCTCCACCGAGCGGTCCGTCGGGATCAGCCCGCCCGGACACTCCTCGACGCACATCATGCACCGGTCGCACAGGAAGGGCTCCATGATCGGGTCGGGCTCAAGCTCGGCCTCGGTGAGCATCACCGCGAGGCGCTGGCGAGGGCCGAATCGCGGGGTGAGCAGCATCTTCGACCACCCGATCTCGCCAAGCCCGCACAGGAAGGCGGCGATGCGCAGGTGCACCATGACATCGGGCGCGGGCTTGTCGGGCTCGACCGGCCGTGAGTAGCCCTGCCGCAGGTTGCCGAGGTTGTCGATGGCCCGCCACGGCGACAGGTGGCCGAGCGGAATCGCCTCGTAGCCGTGGTCCTCGATGTACTTGGCGAGGTTCATCATGGTCATCGGTATGTACAGCCAGTTCAGTGCGCCGTAGCCCATCGAGGAGTAGTTGCTGAAGAACGTGCCCTCCTCGATGCCGCGCAGCGCGCCGCGCATGACCCTGAAGGCGAAGGCGATGACGGACTTCGCCTCAGGCATGATGAAGCGCGGGTCCATCTGGACCGGCGCGCCCTCCCAGCGATCCGGCGTGCCGATGCCGACCAGATCGGCGCCCATGGCCTTCGCGGCCTGCTTGACCTCTTCCGCGGTGAGAATCGCTACCGCTTCCTCTCCGGTACCCCGTCGATCTGCCGTGCGAACGCTGTGTGATTCGGCGGATACCCGCTGAATCCTGCGCCCGGCACGCGAGACGGATATGCGATCCCGACCGCCGCGCGACAGGAACTTGGACCGCGAAGCCGGAAACACCCGCTGATGAGCCTGAGACAATGGCGAGACAGGGCGGCGCACTGGGCGCGGGAGGTCGGCGCGCACTGGTGGCGCGTGGTCCGGCTGACCTACCTGCGCGCCGGCCACGGCATGTCGGCGATGATAGCGGCGGCGATCGCCTTCTACGCCCTCATCTGCGTCGGGCCGCTGGCCATCCTGGCGGCTTCGGCGCTGCAGCCCATCTTGGGCCCCGGCGGGCGTATCTACGAGTGGCTGCAGTACATGGTCAGCCGGGCGGCGGGTGAGGCCGCCAGCGACGTGATGCGCGAGATCGACGCGGTCGTGGCCCATCCGGGCGCGTACACGGCCGGCGCGGTGAGCGTCGCAGTGCTGATGTGGGCGGGACTGCGCCTGTTCGAGGCGCTCGAGCGCGGCCTCACGGAGATCTGGCCGGGCGACGCCCGCAGAGGCTTCATCACGCGCAAGCTCATAGCGCTGGCGGGCATGGCGGTGGCGGGCGTCCTGCTCGTGGCCGCCATCGTCATGAACGTGCTGCTGCCCTCCGCCATCGCGTGGCTGAACCGGCTGCCGATGATCGACACCTCGGGGGTGCTGCTCCTGCAGCCGAGGATGCGCACGCTCATCGAGGTAGGAATCACCTTCGTCGCGTTCTTCCTCGTGTTCAAGTTCATCCCCCCACAGGCGGTGGCGACGAAGGTGGCGGCGGTCGGCGCGCTCTTCACCACCGTCGTGTGGAAGGCCGTTGTGCCCATCTTCACGCTCATCATCGCCCGTTCCGCCGAACACAGCGCGATCTACGGCGGGCTGGCCGGCGTTGTGATGTTCCTCACCTGGGCCCTGTTCGGCGCCCGCGTGCTGCTGCTGGGCGCGCACTTCGCGGCGACCTTCGACCATGTCTTCTGCACGGCCAGACCTCCGGGCGCCGACGCCGACTTCGTCGCGATGCGCGGAGACTTCGATGGCGGCGCGGTCTCCCCCGCTGTTGCCGACGGCCCAGAGACGCGTCCAGGGGCCGGGTGTGACCGATCTCAGTATGTAGACGGCGACGGCCAACGGCTTCCTCACCCCCTCCGGCTGCTGCGCAGCCTCCTTCCCCTCTCCCTGGTCCCGCCCACGGGCGGGATCGCTGTGCGACCTGACGCTGCGTCGGGCGGGAGAGCGGCGCGACGGCAACGGCGCGGACCGCGATCTCGTTCCCGGCTGCCGCAATCTTCCGCAAGCCCCCTCCTGCCTGTCCCGCCCCTCGGCGGGATCCTACAATGGCGGCACCTGACGGGGCCGAGGTAGCCGCCTCCCCCGTGGTGACACAGGAACACCTCGACCTGATCGGCTCCGCTAAGGGAGGGGGTGGCCCGAGCGCAGCTCGGGACGGGGGAGGAGGCCGTTGCCGTCATTCGCCCCGGTCCGTCTCTTTCGCCGCCGTTCGTAGGACAGGCATTCCTGCCTGTCAATGCCGTGCCCGTCAATGCCGTGCCCGTCAATGCCGTGCGATCATCGACACGGCTCAACGGCGACAGCCACGAATGGCTGTCGACAATGTCTGACAGGTCCCGCCCCTGGGCGGGATCCTACAATAACGACACCTGACGGGGCCGAGGTAGCCGCCTCCCC
>JALGUI010000635.1 GCA_029820915.1 Candidatus Zipacnadia bacterium
GGCGGAGGATGGCTGGGCGGGCCTCGACCGCGCGGCGCGCATCGACCGGCTGGTCGCCGCTGTGTGCGCGGACGGCGCGGGCGACGAGAGCCTCGTGCGGCTGGGCGTGCGCAATGCTCTGCACCGCAACGAGGAGTTACGCTCGTTAGTGGGCGATGTGTAGACGCGCGGAAACCTGAAGCGGTCCATCTGCACGCGTGTTCCATGAGCGCTGGGAGTTGATCGCCGTGGCCGCCACCTCAAAGATCGAGTCGGATGACCTCACACTGGGCGAGGTCTACAAGGACTTCTACGTCGTGCCCGACTTCCAGCGCGAGTTCGTATGGGGGACCGATGAAGTGGACCGGCTCCTCCTCGATATCTACGATTCGCTCTATGACGCAGATGGCAGACCGATCATCGACACAGAGTACTTTATCGGGAGCGTGGTCTGCTGCACCAACGCCCAGGGAGCGTACCAGCTCATAGACGGGCAACAGCGCGTCACGACGCTCTACGTCCTGCTCTGCGCCATCAGGGACGCGATCAGGGATGCCGGGGGCGAGCCCGAGGAGCCCCTCAAACAGCACATACGCAATGCTAGACAGGATCCCCAGACCGGTAGGGCCATTCCCGAATACCGCGTACTCCTCCAATACGAGGACAGCGCTGGCGTTCTGGAGGAGATCGCGTCCGACGAGCCCGGCGATGAGGGCAGTGAAGCGAAGACCCTCTCGGTCACCAACATCCGCAATGCCTACCGTTGCGCCCGGCAGTTCCTGAGTGCAACCTTTGGCGACGACGTGGATGCCCTGACCGCCTTCCATGGAGCCCTGACCTTCCGGGTGAAGCTCATCCGCATTAAGACCCCCGACCTTGCCGATGCGCTCAAGGTCTTCGAGACGATCAACGACCGCGGCGTCGGCCTTGACGCGATGGATCTACTCAAGAACCTGCTCTTCATCAACACGCCGAGCGGGCAGTACGCCCGCCTCAAGCAACGCTGGAAGACTATCACAGACACCCTCTATGGCTCCAAGGAGAAGCCCCTGCGGTTCCTCCGCTATTACATCATGGCCAACCACGAGATTGACGCCCGACGCGGGATACGCGAGGACGATATCTACAAGTGGTTCCGCGCCAACGCATCGCAATGCGGCATCGACAGCGCCCCACTGGAGTTCGTCGACACTCTGGTGGAGTGTTCCGCCGTTTGGGCGAACTTCGTTGCCGGTCGGGATACGGACGGGAACGCCAATGTCTACCTGCAGAACATCGCCGCGCTGAGCGGTGTCGCGCGGCAGCACTTCGTCCTACTGCTCGCCGGGCGTCATCTGCCCGAAGTCCTCTTCAGTAGCCTCGCAGGCCATATCGAGGACCTCCTCTTCACCTATGTCATCTGCCGCGAAGCGACGAAGGAGTTCGAGCGCAACTTCACTCGCTGGGCGCCGCGGCTCCGGGCCATCGCGACGGAGGCCGACCTCGACTCATTCATCGCCGACCACTTCGCACCGGAAATGGGCAGGCTCTCGCCAGCCTTCGACTTCGCCTTCCAGGAGCTTGGCCTTGACCGCATTCAGCAGTACCGGATGCGCTATATCCTCGCCAAGATGACTCAGCATGTCGAGCGTCAGGCTTGGGGCAATCCCAAGCACGATCGGATCGACCAGTACCTCGACAGGTCGGTGCAGATCGAGCACATCCTCCCGCAGAACCCGCGCGGCGATGTGCGTGAGGCATTCGACCGACAAGAGGAGTACGAGGAGTGGATGCAGCGCTTCGGCAACCTGACTCTGCTTGAGAGGCCGATCAACGCCGCAGTCAGTAACGGCAGCTTCGAGGAGAAGGCTCCGGGCTACGAGCAATCGCGGTTCCTGCTCACCCAGTCCATCGTCACGAGGCCAGAGGTCGGCCGGGATACCAGTGTGAACCGAGCAGTTCGTGATCTCCTTCAGTTTGACCACTGGCACTCAGAGTCCATCGCTCAGCGTCAGGCCATGCTCGGTCAACTCGCCCGCGTAGTCTGGGGCATGCCCGTCGCCAATGTCGGGTCGGGCCATGAATAGCTTCGTGGAGTTCTCACCCGACTGAAGTTCGTGACGCCACCATTGCTCAATCTAGCTTCACTCCGACGGAGGCTGTGTCGTGCCCGATCCGAGCAAGTTCACGCCGGTCTTCAAGCAGTGGCACGAGGCCAAGCAGCAGTACCCCGACGTGCTGCTGCTCTTCCGCATGGGCGACTTCTACGAGATCTTCGGCGACGACGCCGAGGTCGCCGCGCGCGAGCTTGAG
>JALGUI010000636.1 GCA_029820915.1 Candidatus Zipacnadia bacterium
ATGTGCTACGTCGGCCACCTCACCGACTTCCTGTGCCTGCTCGCCGAGGACCCGGTCTACGTCCACGACCTGTTCCAGATCAACGTCGAGGTCGCGATCTCGAACCTCGAGAAGCTGTGGCTGTGGGTCGGCGACAGCGTGGACCTGATCTGGATCACCGGCCTCGACTTCGGCAGCCAGCGCTGTGAGCTGTTCTCGCCCAGGACCTTCCGCGAGGTCTATCTGCCCGCGCTGCAGCCGCAGTACGAGTGGATTCGCGACAACACCACCTGGTACAGCTTCGAGCACTCGTGCGGCAGCATCGCCAACATCGTGGGCGACATGGCCGAGGCCGGGCTGGACGCGCTGAACCCGGTGCAGACCACTGCGGCGGGCATGGACCCGGCGTGGCTGAAGCAGACTGTCGGCGACAAGGTGACCTTCTGGGGTGGAGGGGTGCAGACGCAGGACTACCTGCAGTTCGGCACCCCGGATGAGGTCGCCGAGCACGTGGCCGAGCGGGTGGGCATCTTCGGGCCCGGCGGCGGCTTCGTGTTCTGCGCCGACCACAACATCCAGCCGAACACGCCGCCGGAGAACATCATCGCCGCTTACGAGACGGCGTTCGAGGTCGGTCGATATCCCATCCAGTCGTGACGCGGTCGTGCCACACACAGAGGAGGCGGCGCCATGGACCCGCGGCTCAAGGCGTTCCGCGCGGCGGGAGAGAAGGCCGTCAGGTTCCAGCTTCAGCATCAGCAGCCGGATGGCTCGTTCATCTGGGACGACTCCATCAGGGATGCGTACCACAAGCAGCCCTACTCGTGGGGTATCTCGGGGTACCTGCCCGAGGCGCACAGGCTGCTCAACTGGGTCAAGGCGAACACGCTGCAGGAGGACGGCTCGCTCAGGGACTACAACGGCGACGTCTACAAGCTCTCGTGGTTCTTCCAGGGCTGCCATCGGCTGGGGCGCTTCGACCTGTCGCACCCGGTGATGGGCTTCCTGATGGCCCAGCAGAAGGAGTGTGGTGGCCTGCCGCACTTCGCCGCCGACGACCGGCTGCGCTCGCTGGCGACGGCGTGGACCGGCATCTCGGCGCTGTACTTCGGCCGCCTGGACGTGGCCGAGAGGGCCGCCGGGTGGTGCCTCGGGCTGCTGGATCAGCCCGAGGAGGACCGGTTCTACTTCCAGACCACGCTCGACGGCGAGCTGCTCACCACCGCCATGGACGAGAACGCGGAGTTCGTGGACTTCAATGAGGTCGAGCAGGCCTACTGGGAGATCGCGCTGCCGTGGATGCTGATGGGGCGGCTGTATCAGGCGACCGGCGACAGGGTCTGGGTGGACCACGCGAACCGGTTCTTCGAGTACCAGTTCGCCTGCGCGGCGGACAACTTCACCTGCACGGGCAGCGGCAAGAGCAGCTTGGCGGCGTCCATCCACTTCCTCAACACCGGCGACGCCCGAGCGCGCGACGGCGCCATCGCCTTCGGCGAGTACCTGCTGGCGACCCAGTACCCCGAGGGCGGCTGGCGCGGCCCGACCGAGCCCGACACGCTGCTCATCTACATCGACCACGCGGCGGAGTACAACGTGTGGCTGCAGGAGATCGTGGGGCTGCTCGGCAGCATCGAGTGACCCCCTCTTCCTGCCCCCTGCTGCCCAGGGGGAGTGGGCCACTTCGCTCTGCCGGGGAGGTGCGCGCCAGCACCCGCCACCACGTCCTCAGACAGCTCTCCGCTATCACACAAGGGGGAACAGCAACGATGAACGGCCAAGGCGTCGATGCGCGGTCAGGGCGTGCGGAGGTGGGAGCGATGACCAGGCGGGAACGGATCCTGGCGGCGCTGGAGTGCCGGGAGACCGACTACGTCCCGTGCAGCTTCATGATCTTCGCGGCGCTGCGCGGACGCTGCAACAGCGACGAGGAGTTCGTGCGGCGGCAGGTGGCGAGTCCCGCTCGCCTCGTGGGCCTCAGCGCGCAACCCCGAGCATCGCGACCTGCCCGGCATCGACGTGCGCTATGCGCCCGAGGTGCAGGTGCGGCAGTGGCGGGAAGAGGTCGCGGGCGGGCCGGACGTGCTGCACAAGGAGTACGCCACGCCCGATGGGACGCTGAAGACCGAAGTGCTCGAGACCGAGGACTGGCCATACCCGGGCCACGTGCCGCTGATGGACGACTACCTGATCCCGCGGGCGCGGCGCTTCCCGGTCGAGTCGCGCGAGGACCTGGCGGCGCTGCGCCACGTGCTGGCGCCGCCGCATCCCGACGACATCGCGCGCTTCCGCGAGCACGCCGAAGGCGCCAAGGCGCTGGCGGCCGAGCTGGACCTGCCGGTGACCGGCGGCATGGGCGTGGGGCTGGAGGCGGGGGCGTGGCTGTGCGGGCAGCAGGAGCTGGTCTTCCACGCCATCGACCGCCCGGCGCTGGTCGAGGAGCTGGGCGAGATCATCCACGACTGGAACGCCGCGCGCATGCGCGAGACGCTGGCGGCGGGCGTGGACCTGTTCGTGCGTCGCGGGTGGTACGAGGGCACGGACTTCTGGTCGCCACCCATGTATGAGCGCTTCGTGCTGCCGGGGCTGAGGCGAGAGGTCGAGATCGCCCACGAGCACAGGGCGCTGTTCGGGTACATCAATACGAGCGGGACGATGGGGATCCTCGGCATGCTGCTCGACGCGGGCGTGGACGTGGTGATCGGCGTCGATCCGCTGGAGGGCGTGGGCACCGACATGCGGGCCATGCGCGCGGAGGTCGGCGACGGCATGGCCCTGTGGGGGGGTGTCAACGGGTTCGTGACCGTTGAGATGGGCTCCGACGAGGAGATCCGCGCGGCGGTGCGCCGGGCGTTCGATGAGCTCGGGCCGCTGGGCACGATCCTCTCGCCGGTGGACAACATCCGGGATGAGAGCGACGAGACCATGCGGCGGGTGGATGTGTTCGTGGAGGCGTGGCGAGACGCGCGGTGACGGCAGTCGCCCTTCGGGCGACCCGCCAACGAGGGCGTTGGCGGCACACGGCAAAGGCAAGCGGCCAGCGACCGACGCCGGGCGCGGTACGACCCCGCGAGCTGCACCTCGACAACGGCATCGGCGCAGGTGAAGCCTCGCCGCTCCACGCGGGTGACGGCAGTCGCCCTTCGGGCGACCCGCCAACGAGGGCGTTGGCGGCATACGGAAAAGGCGCACGGCGACGGCGCATGGCAGCGGCATCGGCGCGGCCGAAGCCTCGCCGCTCCCGAACGACAAGGACCGCTGCGCTACTCCTCCTCCTCCTCCGGGATGAACTGCGCGTCGGCGATCCAGATCTGTGAGTCGCCGCCGCCGAAGCCCATGCGCGCGCCCATGATCTCCGGGTCGAACATCTCCGGCGTCACGCGATACCGCAGCACATCCCACTGCTCGGAGCCCGACACCTCACCATCGATGAGCGGCAGTTGCGTCCAGACGCCGCCCTCGGCAGTGCCCTTGCCGCCGCCGGTCGTGCAGATCACCGGGCCAAAGCCGTCGGACTTGCCCCAGATCGTCAGCTCCAGGACGTAGCTCTGCTCGTGGTCCGCGCCCGGCACCTCGATGGTCATCCAGCCCGCCGCGCCATCACCCAGGCCGGTCTCGTCGGAGGCCCACGCCTCGCGGCCGCCCAGCTCAAGCGGCGCGCTCACGCCACCGAAGGCGAGGCCGCGCTCGGCCAGCATCTCGAGCCGCGCCAGGATATCGCGGAAGCGCCTGCCCGTGCGGCCGCCCTGCTCGGCGAGCGCACGAGCCACCTCGACCGCCTCCCGCAGGACCGTGTGGTCGCCGGTCTCCCCGAACTCCGCTATCGCCCAGCCGTAGGTGAGGCGCATGACGCCGGCGTCAAGGCTGTCGAGGCGCGCCTGGATGCGCGCGCGCACCGCCCCATCATCGGCGGCCTCGAGCGCAGCCTCCAGGTGCGGCCGCACCGCCGCCATCTCCTCGCGGCTGAACACCCGCGGGCCCTGCTCGAACGGCCTGGAGGTGAAGTGCTCGCGGGGCTCCAGGGCCGCGGCCTCGAGCGCGTCGTAGAAGTCGGCCATCTCGCCGGCGGCCGGTCCGTAGGCGCGGGCGAAGTA
>JALGUI010000637.1 GCA_029820915.1 Candidatus Zipacnadia bacterium
ACCCAGTAGCCGTCCGCGACCCGCTGTCGCTCGAAGGCCTCCAGCGCCATCTGCTCGGCGGGCCAGCCCGCGATCAGAAAGCCCGGGCAGTAGACCACGTGTGCGCCCAGCTCGCGCAGGCGCTCGATGCGCCGCAGGCTGTCGGGGCCGATGGGCGACCCGTACTCGTTCTCGGTCATCAGCGCCGTCGGGCAATCCGCGCTGCCCAGCCCGAGGGCGAGGCCCTCGAACCACCAGTTGTCGCCGAAGTTGAGCAGACCCACGAACATCCGGGGCTGCACCGCGTGGACCGTGTCGATCACACGCTTGCCCACGCGGCGCATGACCCCGCGCAGGTGCTCCTGGTAGGCCTCAATCATGTCGCGCTCGCGCAGGGCGGCGTAGCGCTCGGCGCGTTCCATGGTGGGGTCGAGGTCGTGGTCGCGCGCGAACTCGCCGAAGCAGACGTCGCAGTAGCACAGGTTCAGCGGCCACTTGCCGTAGAACGGGTAGATGAGGCTGGTCCCGTAGTAGGACTCGGTGTCTAGCAGCACGCCCTCGCAGTCGGGCACAACCGTCGCCAGCGCCACGATCTGCTGGACGAACAGGCTCCACCACGCCTCGTCCTGCGGGCAGGGGATGACGTGCTCGCGGCCGTCCATGGAGACCGCGCCGCGGTGGGTGCGGGAGCCGATGAAGTCGCGCTCCTGCTCGCCCATCATGTTGAGCACGACCGTGAGGTGCCCGCCGTGGCGGCGGCAGATGCGCCCCCACTCGGCCGCCTGTCCGAGCGAGTGCGGGCCGGTAAGCGGCACGCGGGTCTGCACGTTGTCGGGGTCTGCGGGGTAGGCCGGTTCGGTCAGGTGCAGCTTGATGCACACCACGTTCAGCCCGGCCTCGAACTGCTGCACGGCCTTCTCCTCGTCCGGGCCCCACGCCAGGTAGTTGGCGTTGAAGCCGTCGCGGGCCACCCACTCCGGCCAGTCAGGGGCGCGGAGCGGGGGCTGCTCGGGGTCGGCAATGGCCAGCGTCACGGGCCGGTAGATGCCGCCCTGCAGCAGACTGTCGTGCACGCGCACCGCGATGAGGTTCTCCTGGCCGGGGCGGGCGAGGTCGGTGATGTCGATGGTGAAGGGCTCGGTCCAGCCGCCTTCGCCCTCCGCGTGCTCGCCGGCGAACTCGCCGTTGACCCACACCCACGCCTCCTCGTCCACCGCGCCGAAGCACAGCAGCAGGCGCTTGCCTTCCGGCGCCTCGGGCAGGGCCATGCGCACCCGGTACCAGGCGACGCCATCGTACTCGTAGCCCGCCTGCTCCCAGCCCTGCCCGATGGCGATACGCGCCCACGCGCTGTCGTCGAAGCCCTCCGCGAACCATTCCTGCTCGCGGCCGACATCCTGCTCGTCGAGGGCAAAGAGCCATTCGCCCGGCACCTCGGGCGGCGCGTCGTCGGCCGGCGCGATGCTCGCCGCCAGGAGGCAGCCGAGTGTTGCCGGCAGCGTGGCTGTGCGCACGTTGATCTCCTTCCCGTTGCAGAGCGCCGCCCGTGGCCCGTCATGGTTCGGCCCCGAGGCCCCGCTGCCCTCCGCCCGGGCACTCGCGGCGCGGGAGTTCGGGCCGCAGATCGCGCGCCGGCTGGGCATCCCCTTCCGCTGCTCCGGCGGAGCAAGGCGAAGGGGAATCCCACCTGGATAGTTGCATTCACAACTAATATGCGCTATGATGGCTGCAGTCACAGCAGTGCCGCGCCCAGCCGGGCGCGGGATTCGGAGGAGTGGGAGTACACCTCGTGAAACCCGGACACGGACCGAGGAGCGCGGGACGGTACGTCGGCGCCATCCACCGCTTTGCGCGGCGGCACTTCGCGGCGGAGATGGAGCGCCTCGGACTGCCGGCCACCGCTTTCCCCCTGATACTCCGCCTGCTGCGGAAGGACGGCGCCAGTCAGGATGAGCTGGCCGACGACTTCCTGGTGGACAAGGCCACGGCCGCCCGCACGGTGGCGAGGCTCGAGGAGGCGGGCTTCGTCACCCGGGTGGTGGATGAGGCGGACAAGCGGATCAAGCGCGTCTACGTGACCGACCGGGCGCGGGAGCTGGAGCGGGAGGTCCACGCCGCAGCCGAGGCGTGGAGCGAGATGCTGCTCGACGGCTTCACGGCGGAGGAGCGGCAGGCGACGGTCGAGTACCTGCAGCGCATGGCGGACAACGCGCGGCGCCACTGGGGCGATGTGCCCCATGCGCCGTGCGGTGGTGCGCGCGAGCCCGACGTCGAGAAGTAACCTGATGGCCGCACGGCCCGGGCACGGACGCCGGTGCCCTCGCCGCCCATGGTGGTGGGCCTCACAACTCGCCTCGCCCCAGGAAAAGGTGGGAATCAGCGGGGGCCCTTGACCGTCCCGTACCAAGGTAGCGGCATTCACAACGGGTGCACGGACAGTGAGTCAGAGCCGGCATGGGAGGAGACGCGATGACACGCAAGTCGATGTTCACGGGACTGGTAGTAGTGGCCGTCGTTGCGCTGGCCGCGGTAATGGTCACGTCGGCGCTTGCCCAGCAGGAGCAGGGCCGGCGCGGTCGCGGGATGATGGGCGCCATGATGTACCTGGAGCGGTCGTGGACCGCGGTGTCCTTCCAGCTTGACTGCACCGGCGAACAGCTCGAGCTGCTCCGACCGACCTATCGCACGGCGCTTCAGACGCGCGCCGACGCGGTGGAGGCGTCGATCGAGGCGCAGGACTGGGAAGGCGTCAGGATGGCCTTCACGGAGTGCAAGGACAGCCTCGATGCGAAGCTGCAGGAGGTCCTCACCGACGAGCAGTGGGCACAGCTCGAGGAGCTCATGAGCGCAGGCATGGGCATGGGTGGCCGACGCGGCGGCGGGGCCGGCGGCGGCAACTGACGTATGCCAGTCGGGCGTCCAACGACAGCGTGGCGGCATCGGCGCCGGCGCGTTGTCGCCGGTGGGGCGCGCGGCTCGCCGCTCGTGGCCGCGAACTCCGGCGGCGGACTCAGGTGGATGCGAAGGAGGGAGCCCATGCGTACCGCGGTCCGTGCGGCACTGGTGCTGATGTGTGCGGCCACCTGCTGTGCGCTGATCGCCGGCTGCGGCGAAAAGCCCCCTGAGATGCCCGCTGACGAGTTGGCCCCACCCGAGCAGTCCCTGGCGCCCGAGGGCGCCGCACCGGCTGAGTCGGCCGCCACGGAGGAGGACGTCCCAGCAGCCGAGCCAGAAGAGGAAGAGGCCCCCGAGGAGGAGCCGGCCACCCAGGCAGCAGCAGCGCCCGAGCCGCGTGCCACGCCGCAGCCGGAGATTACTGAGAGCGCGGAGCCCAGACAGCCTGCGCGCCCACCGGCAACGCCCCCCGCGCCTGCCTCACCACCAGCCGCTGAGGATCCTGGCCCTCCACCACAGCAGCCCACGGGTGACAGCCCGCCCGACCGGCGCGGTGAAGGGCGCGGGCCGCGCCCGGACGGTGAGGGCGACGGGCCGGGCGATCCGTTCGAGCGCTTCGACGGCGACGGCGACGGTATGCTGAAGGCCGATGAGTTGCCGGAACGGCTGAGCGGCTGGATCATGCGCGCCGACGCCAACGGCGACGGTGCGGTGACTCGCGAGGAGCTCGAGCAGGCGCACACGGAGCGGGGAGCGGGCCGCGGCGAACCGGGGAGAGGTGGACCGCGCGGGGCCCGGATGTTCGAGCGGCTCGACAGCGACGGTGATGGCCTACTCACCGCCGACGAGCTCCCGGAGGAGTTCCGCGAGCGGTTCATGCAGGCCGACGCGAACGGCGAGTCACGCCGAGGACGTGCAGTGCCCCGGGAGCGTGCAGGCGGAGAACCACATGGCGCACTGTTGGGAGTGGAGCACGATGCGCAGACCGGCTGTCGCACTGCTGACCATCGCGCTTGTGCTGGCGGCCCGGGCAACGGCCTCCGCACAGGTAGGCGACGATGAGGCGAGGGTCAACCTGACCGCAGACGATGAGCCGATCGAGGCCGTCGCCGCACAGATCGCCGAACAGACCGGCGTGCAGGTGGCGATCACCGACAAC
>JALGUI010000638.1 GCA_029820915.1 Candidatus Zipacnadia bacterium
TCGCCACCGCCGCGATGCTGGTCTCGGACGAGCAGTGGCAGCGGCGCGCCGGAAGGCTCGCGCGGGACTCGATAGTCATCACCACCGTGGTGACGCATCTGCTGAAGGCCACGATAGATAGCCCGCGCCCGAACCGCCCTGAGATCACGAACGGCTTCCCGAGCGGCCACGCCAGCATGACCTTCGCCTTCGCGCGGTCGGTGGCGGAGGAGGATCGAGACTGGGGGGCGGCCGCCTACGCCTGGGCGGCGGGCGTCGCGTGGTCGCGCGTGCGGCGAGGGGACCACGACATCCCGCAGGTGCTGGCCGGAGCGGCGCTGGGCTGGTGGATCGCGGACGAGGTCGCCAGGCGGCACCGTCCTGCGACCGCTCCGCTCGCGGGAGGAGCCCCGAGCGGAGCGCCGGCCGAGGTGCGGTGGTAGCGGGACGGCGCCGCGGTCAGCTCTGTGCCTCCCGCGCCTCCTGCAGCTCCCTCAGCCCGCGGCGGATGAGGCCGCGCGTAAGCGTCTGGTAGGGCATGTCGAGGCCGGCCGCCATCTCCTTGAGTTCGGCTATCACGCTGGGCTCGAGGCGGAGCGTGACCCGCTTCTTCTTCTCCGGCCGGATGTCCCAGATGATCTCAGGCGCGGGCTCCCACTCATAGTCCTCTATCCGCGCCGTCTCCCAGAACTTCAGCTCCTCTTCTTCCGACTCGAAATGCGGAAGACGTCTCTTCCTTGCCATCAGGCATCACCTCCTGGGCGTGTCGTATGCCGTAATCACCCGTGCGATTGGACCCTCGAAGGCGAAGACCACCGTCAGTCGGCGGCCGCCTTCGGTCTGGCCGTGAACGAAGTAGCGCCTCTCACCCCGGACAGTGCGCGAACGGTAGAAGGGTGGATCTTGTCGCAGCACTTCCTCCACCTCGCGCCACTCGACCCCGTGCTTGTCGAGCATGTGGCGCGTGGCCGCCCCGCTCGCCCACCACCCGTTGATCTCCATCGTCTGCCTCCATTGTACGTTCGTCAGCACTCCATGTCAATACACCGCGTCACGCGCTCAGTAGTCGCGCGTCTTCTCGAACTCGTCGAGCCAGGCCATGAAGTTGTCGTAGTGCGTGCCCCAGGCGACGGAGTTGGTGGCCCCCATGATGAAGCCGCCGCCGGGCATGCAGTCGCGCATGGTCTCGCGCACCGCCGCCCGCACTTCGTCGGGGGTGCCGCCGACCAGTAGCGCCACGTCCATCCCGCCCCAGCCCGCGAGCCGGTTGCCCGACAGGCGCTTGACGCTGGCCGGCGTCATCCCGGCGCCGGGCTGGAGAGACTGCATGCAGTCGATGTCGGCGTCGGCGAGCTGGTCGATGATGGGGCGGAAGTCGCCGCAGGAGTGCTGGAAGAAGTCCAGGCCGGCCGCGTGGGCGGCCTGGACGTTGTCGCGCACCGCAGGTGCGAAGAGCCGGCGGAAGGTCTCGGGCGAGACGAAGGTCCCGGTCGAGTGCCCCCAGTCCGCTCCGACGATCACGCCGTGCGCGGTGCGGTCGCGCCACAGCGCCCGCTGCTTGCGGGCCCGCGCGATGCCTGACTGCGCGGCGCGCTCAACGACCTCCGGGTGCAGCGCGATCTCGAGCATGCCGCGCTCGTAGCCGCCCAGCAGGACCTGCTCGGATGCGGCCGGGAAGGGCCCCAGGATGTACCTGTCCGCGGGGAGCGTGGGGAGGATGGCGTCGTAGGCCTCGTAGATGCTCTGGTCCTCGGGGCCGACTTCAGGATCGAGCGGGAAGTCGTCGAGGCGCCACTGCCGCTCGTCGGTGACCGGGTCGCGGACGACCACGATCTCGTTCGCGGTCGGCGAATAGCGGTAGACGCGCCCGGCTCGGTCCTCCCAGGTGTCATCGGCGATCTTGGGCGGCTGCTCGGGGTGGTGGCCTGTGGGCGGCACGCGCGCCATCTTCCACAGCGGGATGATGTCCCACACGTCCAACGCGCGGTAGAAGTCGGTCAGGTCCGCGATCGTCTGCTGGACCACCTCGTCGCGGCGGCCCTCCCAGTGCGCGATGGTCAGGCCGGCCTTGTCGCGCACGATGGTCTTGCGCCCGATCACGCGGCCGATGGTGTCGCAGTCGATGGCGAAGTGCGCGAGCGGGACGCGGTCGGGCTCCTCGAAGGCCAGCGTAGCCTTCACACGCTCGATCGAGGTCATCGCCGACACCTCGCCATCAGTAATCGCGTACTCTCTCGAACTCGTCGAGCATGGCCATGAAGTTGTCGTACTTCGTGCCCCAGGCGATTTCATCCCCGCCTGCGGCTGCAGTGATTGCAGGCAGTCGATACCGGCCTCGACGCGAGCTGGTCGAAGATCGGCTGGTTGTTCCCGCAGGAGTGCTGGATGAAGTCGAAGCCGGCGTCGTGAACGGCCTGAGCGTTGAACTTGACGTTGGGCAGGAACAGGCGCCGGAAGGTCTCAGGCGACACGAACGTAGCTGTGGTATGGCCGAAGTCGTTCTCGTTCATGACCGCGTCGAACTGCCGGCGCTGCCAGACCTGTTGCTGTTTGCGCGCGTGGGCACGCCCGGCGGCCGCCGCGCGTTCGACGACGTCCGGGTTCATGGCCACCTCCACCAGCCCGCGCTCGTACCCGCCCAGCAGCACCTGCTCGCGCGCCATGGGGAAGTGACCGATGATGTAGTGGTCCGGCGGCAGACGGTCGATCACCGCGTCCCAGACCTCGTAGATGGACTCATCCTCCGGCCCGACCTCGGGGTCCAGCAGGAAGTCCTCCAGGCGGTACTCGTGCTCCCACATGGTCGGATCATCGACCATCACGATCTCGTTGGTGACGCTGGAGTACTTGTACACCCGCCCGCGCTCGTCTTGCCACACGCCGTCGCCAATCTTCTCCGGAGCAGGGGGATGGTAGCCTCTGGGCGGCACGATGGCGATCTTGCGCAGGTGGATGACGTCGTAGATGTCGAGCTTGGCGAACAGCTCGGGGATATCGACCTTGAGGCCCTCCACCACCTCGTCGCGCCGGCCCTCCCAGAAGGCGATCTGCTGGCCGGCCTTGTCGCGGATGAAGGTCCTGTGCCCGAGCACCCGTGAGGCGATGTCGCAGTCGATCGCGTAGGTGGCCAGCGGGACCTTGTCGGGCTCTTCGAAGCGCAGGGCGATCTGCGCGCGTTCGCGGGAGGTCATGGGCGGTCATCCCCTTGTGGTGAGGGCGCCCGCCGTCCAAGTTGGGTTGGTCGGTTAAACGCGAACGGCCGGGCCGGCGATGCTCGGCGCCGGCCCGGCCGTCCGGTGCGGTTGCACTACTCCTCGACGACACTGACCTTGGGCGGGTAGGCGAAGTCGAGATAGCGGTCGCCCACCTTGGCCGCCTCGGCGTCGCCGGCGTGGACGTAGACCCGATAGACGAAGTTGAGCGAGTCGTCCTGCGGCATGGTGAAGTCGCCGCGCTTGGACTCATCGCCGGTGAAGTGGGAGTAGCCCCAGCAGTTGGCGGTGAACAGGCCGTAGCTGCGCACGTGCCAGGTGGTGGGGTGGCGCAGGTTGTAGGGCGAGTCGAAGATCGCCAATCCCAGCTCCCGGCCGTCGATCTCGCCGGAGTAGTCCACCCACGGCGAGGGCTTGCCCCAGTTCTCCGCCTCGTGCAGGCCGCCGTAGGCGTTGACGATGGTGCCGGTGCCGCCCTTCTCATGCATCGCCGTCGCCATGCGCACCGAGAGCGTGCCGGACTCCTTGGTGTCGCCGATGTGGATGCCGCACTCAGAGGCGACGAGGGTGATGTCCCAGTCGATGAGCCGCCCGCCCTCGGGCATGTTGTAGACGGTGATGAGCGTCCGCTCCTCCATGAACTTCTGCTCATTGTTGCTGACCCAGTCGCTGGTGGCGAGGATCTGCGCGAAGACCGGGCCCTCGGCGAGCACCTCGACGCCCTGGCAGCGGGTGTAGGCGTGGCCCTCCATCTCGCTCCAGTTGTCGTGCCCGTTGACCTCGCCCAGCGCCACGTACATCGACTTGTGGTGCGGGTGGTCGGTCTGCGCGTACTCCGTGACCTCAATACCGCCCGGCCCGATTACCGGATAGGCGTTGGGGCGCGCGAAGTCGTGGCTGAAGTTGTAGCGGGTGAACAGCTCGCCGCCGATCAGGAACGCGGCGGTATGCGCGTCCTCGTCCAGGTCCACGGTCACCTCAGGGAAGTCGGGCGCCTCGCAGCCATCGGTGCACACGGCGAAGCGCTTCTTCGCGTCGGCGGCCAGCGACGGCAGGACGAAGGCGATCGCGCAGTCGCACTCGTCGTCATCGCAATCGCACAGCCCGGCGCATTGCGACGGTACCGCGTCGCCCAGGTTCCCGGCCTCGTCCACCTCGTGCACGGCGTGGCCCCCGTGCTCGACGTCGCACCCCACCATGGTGTACACGACGCTGTTCTCGCGGTCGTGTG
>JALGUI010000639.1 GCA_029820915.1 Candidatus Zipacnadia bacterium
CGGGCGTGATCGGCTCGGTCGGGGTCGTCCCGACGCCGGTCCCCGGCGTGGTCGGCGGCGGCATCGCGACCTGCCCGCCCGTGTTCGCCGGCGCGCTCCCTTCGAAGCCGGCCTGCAGGCCGTTGACGACGCCGGCGGGGTCCTCCCCGGAGCCGGCACTGATGTACGGCCCGCCGCCGGCCTCCGCGATCGATCTGAGCAGGGCCTCCGCCGGGGAGCCGGGCTGCACGTCCACCGCCACCACGCCCACCCGCGTCACGAGTTGCGTGGTCGCCGCCACCTGCTCGAGCTCGGCGAGGGCGGTCTGTGCGCTCTGCCCCGGCTCGCCAAGCGTCTGCGGCGCGCCCAGCAGGGCCATCGGCAGGGACAGCAGCGGGCCCGCCCCGGGCAGCAATGGCAGCGCGGCCTGTGGCCTTTCGGGCAGCGGCAACGCCAGTCTCGTCAGAACCGCGTTCAGCCGCTCAATGGCGTCCTGCCCGGCCGCCGGCGGCGGACCGTCTCCCGACGAGACCACGACGACCTGAGCCACGCCTCCCCGGCCCTGCTCGTGGGCATGGATCAGGGTCTGCGTCACCGCCCAGATGACCGGGCGCACGGCGTGTCCGCCTGCGTCGGACTCCGGCATTGCGTGGCCGAATGCCTCCCTGGCCGCTTCGTACGACCGCCACGGCTCCTGCGTGAAGTCGTGGATGAGCTGCGCGTCAGTCCGGTTGAACGCGAACAGCGCCCACTCCGCGAGCCTGTCGCCGTGCTCCAAGGGCTCCTGGCGTGCTCGTGCGTTGGCGGCGTCCAAGGTGTAGATCTCTCGGGTCGTCAAGGCCTTCATGAAGTCCGCCCGGGCGGGACTGGCGGCCCAGTCGGATCGATCCAGCACGATCGCGACCAGCCGTGCGAGTCCTGGCTGGGCAGGCTCGGGCACCTGCGCCAGCATGTCGAGGCCGCGCTGGTCGGTCGGGCCCGCGTCCCCCGTGACGGGGGCGATGTGGACGAGCAGCAGCAGGGCGGCAACCGAAATCGCGGATATCAGGCCTCTCATCATCGTCTCCTCACCTGCGAGTTAGTCGCTCGGACCGACTGCCGATGGCTGCGCCGACCGCGCATGCCCGAGCCCCCGCGCCGTGAGTGTTGCCCCCTTCCCCGCTACAGGGTTCGCCGCGAACACGCCATCCCCTACCGCCGACCGCCTCCTGCGGGCAGGATACCACATCGCGAGCGCGAACTGGCGGGCGCGAGATGCAGAGGGCAGCGCAGTCGCGTACCCGGGGAGGTCCGCAGGAATGACCGGATCGCTCGACTACGATATCCGCCTCGACGTTGTCTCCGAGGGCTACGATCGCGAGACCGAGTGGTTCCAGCCGCGCATCGGCATGATTCCGCCCTCGACCGCCGTGCTGACCGTGACCAGGGCGCAACTGTGGGGCAGCGACATCTTCACCGCCCTGCGCGAGTTCCGCTCCGAGGACTTCGGGCGCACCTGGACCGGCCCGGTCGTGCACGACAGCCTCGACCGCCGCGTGCTCCCCGATGGCACGGAGGTCTGCCCGTGCGACCTCACCCCCGCCTGGCACGCCGCGACCGGGAAGCTGCTGATGACCGGCCACACCGCCACCTACCACGGCGGCGAGCGCGGCGGCCTCATCGTGGACAACAGCCATCCGCGCGACATCGTCTACTCAGTGTACGATGCCGGAGCGCACACGTGGTCCGAATGGCAGACCATTGTGCCACCGGACCGCGATCGCTTCTTCTGGACCTCGGCCGGCTGCTCGCAGCGCGTGGACCTCTCGGATGGCGACATCCTCCTGCCGGTGTCGCTGATGGCGCGCGACGCGGTCGGCGAGGACTTCTGGCGCGGCTGCTTCGCGACCACCGTGCTGCGCTGCAGCTTCGATGGCGAGACGCTGCGCTACCTCAAGCACGGGGACGAGATGTCGGTGCCCGAGCCGCGAGGACTCTATGAGCCCTCGCTCACGCTGCTGGACGGGCGGTACCACCTGACGCTGCGCAACGACATCAGGGGCTACGTGACCGCGGGCGATGACGGGCTCCACTTCGACGAGCCGCGCCCCTGGCTCTTCGACGATGGTGAGGAGCTGGGCAGCTACAACACCCAGCAGCACTGGGTGACGCACAACGCGGGGCTCTTCCTGACCTACACGCGGCGCGGCGCGAACAACGACCACGTCGTCCGCCACCGGGCGCCGCTGTTCATCGCACAGGTCGATCCCGAGCGCCTGGCGGTGCTGCGCGACACCGAGCGCGTGCTCGACAAGGGCGCGCAACTCGGAAACTTTGGGGTGGTCAACGCCTCGCGGGAGGAGACCTGGGTGGTCACCTCAGAGGGGATGCACGGCGATGCCCAGGACGTGATGAACCTGGACCTGCCCGAGGCCCGCGGCGCCGACAACCGCGTCTGGCTCGCGCGCATCATGTGGAGCCGCCCGAACGAGCCGGTGGCCTGGTAGCGGGCGGCGTCAGAACTCAACCCGCCACGGCACCGGCCGGCCGTCGAAGGCCATCGGGATGCGCAGCACCCGCTCGTCGGCCATCTCAGGCCCGAGCGCCTCCCCCTGCACGGACACCGCCGAGGCCGCGAAGTCGTCAGGCACGTAGATGACGACATGGCCGCTCTCGCCCGGCCGCTGGGCCACGCCGCTCAGCGCCCGCGCCTGCGCATCCCAGCTCACCCCCGTCAACTCCATCCCGCCCTGCGTGACGTGCAGGTCGGTGCTCAGCGGCCACGGGTGCTCAGGCACGGGCCGGATGCACAGCAGCCTGCCCGCCATCGCGGGCACCGAGACGGTCACGCCGCCGGTCATCGTCCCCAGC
>JALGUI010000640.1 GCA_029820915.1 Candidatus Zipacnadia bacterium
CCATGATGCTTGGTCTGATCCACTACCGCGCGCCCGGCGACACCACCGAGGAGTTCGTGCGCTGGGCCGCCGGCGCAGGCTTCGAGTGCGTCGAGCTGCGCAACACCGATCTTGAGCCCGAGGGCTGCGAGGACGCCGTCGCCAATACGAAGGCCATCAAGGCGCTGCTCGATGAAGTGGGCATCGTCGCCTCGGCGGTCTCGCTGGGCAACGACTTCGTGTTGCTCGACGATGACGCCATCGCCGCGCAGGTCGAGCGCACCCGGCGCCTCGCCGAGCTGACGCTGATGGTAGACTGCAACATCTTCCGCACCGAGGGCGGCGCCCGCAAGGACGCGGTGCCCGAGGATCGCGAGGCCGAGGCCGTCATCAGGTCGGTCGCGGCCCACCTCCCGCTGTGCGAGGAGTTGGGCATCTACCTCGCCATCGACAACCACGGCGTGGTCAGCAACGACTTCGAGCTGCAGCTTGAGGTCTTCGAGACCATCGACAGCGAGTACGTCGGCGCCAACCTGGACACGATGAACTACCGCTGGTACGGCTATGATGTCGAGCGGCTCCCGGAGATCTACGAGGCCATCGCGCCGTGGACCATGCACACGCACATGAAGGACGGCCGCAACTCGCGCGCCGACTACAAGGGCGCGGCACTCGGCGACGGCGAGATCCCGCTCGACATCGTGCTGAAAGCCCTCGAAGAGGCGGGCTACGACGGCGCCTACTGCGCCGAGTACGAGGGCTCCGAGGACGGCGACATCGGCTATCGCAAGTGCCTGGACTGGCTGCGGGCGAACGTCTGACGCCGAGCGACGCAGGGCATTGCCATGCGGAACCTGATTGAGCTGCTCGAACGCTCCGCCGACGAGTTCGGCGACGGGGTCGCCGCGATCTACCGCGGCGACCCCGTGTCGTTCGTCGAGCTGCGCGACCTCGTCGAGTGCTTCTCACGCGCGCTCAGGTCGCGACTGGGCATCGAGCGCGGCGACCGCGTCGCCCTAGTCATGCCCAACTGCCTGCACTCGATCGTGTGCTACCTCGGCGCCATCCGCGCGGGCGCCATCGCGGTTCCGGTCAACGTCCGGCTCACCGCGGAGGAGATGCGCTTCATCATCGGCGACGTGGGCGCGCGCGCCGTCATCGCCCACGAGCGCACCTGGCCGACGGTCGGCGAGGCCCTGGACGGCCTCGACGGCATCGATGCCGTCTGGGGCGTGGACCTGCAGGCCGATGGCGTCACGCCGGTCGATGAGGTCATGGCCGAACCGGGACCGGACTTCGACGCGCCCGACATCGCGCCCCAGGACGTCGCGGCGATCATCTACACTTCGGGCACCACGGGCCTCCCCAAGGGCGCGATGCTCACTCACGGCAATGTGCTCTTCAACGTGCAGTCCACCATCCGCGGGCACGGCTTCCGTCCCGACGACGTGCACCTGCTGATCGTCCCGCTCTTCCACGTGACCGGGCTGAACACCATCATGCCCACCTCGCTGCACCTGGGCTCGACCATGGTCATCAGCGCGCAGACCAACCCGCGCGAGTTGCTCGAACTCATCGAGCGGCATCGCTGCACCGCCATGTTCACCGTGCCCACCACGACGATCATGCTCACGCGCGAACCCAGCCTGGGCGAGTTCGACCTCTCCTCGCTGCGCCTGATCGCCTACTCGGGCGCGCCCATGCCGGTGCTGGCGATCGAGCGACTGCGTGAGCTGTTCCCAGACAAGCTCTTGCACAACTTCTACGGTCTCACCGAGACGACGTCGGTGACCACCGTGCTGCCCTCCGAATTCGCGGTCAGCCACGCAGAGTCAATCGGCCGCGTATCGCCGGGGCTCGAAGCGAAGATCGTGGACGAGGCGGGCAAGGCCCTGGCGCCCGGCGAGGTGGGGGAGCTGCTCATCCGCGGGCCGAGCGTCTTCCGGGCCTACTACCGGCGGCCCGAGGCGACCGCCGAGGCCCTCGAGGAGGGCTGGCTGCGCACCGGCGACAAGGCGTTCATCGACGAGGACGGCTTCGTCTTCCTGCGCGGCCGGACCAAGGAGATGATCATCGTCGCCGGGGAGAACGTCTACCCGGTCGAGGTCGAGAACGTGCTCACCCGCCATCCGGGCGTGCTGGAGGCGGCCGCGGTGGGCGTCGAGCACCCGGTGCTGGGCGAGGTGGTCAAGGCGGTCGTGGTCCCGCAGCCCGGCGCCGAGCTGTCCGAGCGCGAGATCAAGCAGTGGTGCGCCGAGCGCCTGGCGTCCTTCAAGGTCCCCCAGCA
>JALGUI010000641.1 GCA_029820915.1 Candidatus Zipacnadia bacterium
CGGGAGTCGCGGGGGCCGCCGGACCCGCCGGGGCGCCCGGTCCCGCCGGCGGGCGCGGAGGACAGGGATCGGCCGGACCGACCGGACCTGCCGGGCCGCAGGGCGCACCCGGCCCACCCGGGCCCGCGGGAGGCCCCGGCCAGGCCGTGGTGCAGACGGTCACCGAGGAAGATGCGGAGTACGCCCGGAACTGCCCGCGCTTCCGCGGTCCGCATGGCTCCGGCGTGGCGCCCGCGGGCGACTACCCGCGGAGTTGGGACGGCCCGTCGGGCCGCAACATCGCCTGGCAGGCCCCCATTCCGCTCCCCGGCCAGAGTTCCCCGACCGTCTGGGAGGGGCGCGTCTTCGTCTCCTGCGCCGACGAGCAGACCCGGCAGGTGTGCGCCTACGACGCCGACAGCGGCACGATGCTGTGGTGTCGCAGCGTCGTCAGCGACCTGAGCGCCGATGACGAAGCGCCCGAGGTCGAGCAGGACACCGGCTACGCCGCGCCGACCATGGCCACGGACGGCGAGCGCGTCTTCGCATCCTTCGCCAACGGCGACGTGGCCGCATTCGACTTCGAGGGCAACGAGCTGTGGACCCGCGCCATGGGGCCGCTGGAGAGCATGTACGGCCATGCCTCCTCGCTTGTGGTCTACCAGGACACGCTCATCGTCCAGCTCGACCAGGGCGAGGCGGACGATGACCTGTCGAGCCTGGTGGCACTGGACGTGCGCACGCGCAAGCGCGTGTGGGAGACCGCGCGGGAAGTCCCGAACTCGTGGACCACGCCCATCATCATCCGCGTCGGCGAGCAGGATCAGATCATCACCGCCACCAACCCGTGGGTGATCGCCTACGATGCGAAGACCGGCGAGGAGGTCTGGCGCGCCGACGTCCTCGTGGGCGATGTTGCCCCCTCCCCCATCTTCGCCGGCGGCCTGGTCATCGCGTGTGCCGACGGCGCCGACCTGGTCGCCATCCGCCCCGACGGCACGGGCGACGTGACCGAGACACACGTGGTCTGGCGCGCCGCGGGCTCGATGCCCGACACCGCCAGCCCGGTCAGTGACGGCGCCTTCGTCTACATCCTCACCAGCTTCGGCTACATGACATGCTTCCGACTGCAGGACGGCGAGGTCGTCTGGGAGGAGCAGGTCGAGGGTGAGGGCAACTTCTACCCCTCCCCCACCCTCGTCGGCGACCACCTCTACGTGCTCGCCGGCGACGGCACCATGCACATCCTCGCCACCGGCAGCGAGTTCGAGGAGATCGCCGCCGCCGCCCTCGGCGAGCCGGCCTTCGCGACACCCGCCTTCGTGGGCGACAGCATCTACGTCCGCACCGCAAAGCACCTGTACCGCATCGACGCCACGGGCGGTGAGGAGGAGCAGCAGGACGCGTCCTCGACCGGCCGGGGCGAGGGCGCCGAGGGCGGCGCCGGCGGCCAGGCCGGGGGCGGGACGGGCGCAGGCGAATGGACATTCTGAGCGCCGATGCGGCTCTTGCGGAGGCCATCGACCTCTCCCACGTCGATCGCGTGGTAGACGAGATCGGCCGCGACCGCGAGGCGATCATCCCGATCCTGCAGGCCCTCCAGGAGCACTACCGCTACCTGCCGCCCGAGGCGCTGCGCCGCGTCTGCGAGTTGACCGAGATTACCCCGGCGCAGCTCACCGGCGTCGCCACCTTCTACACGCAGTTCCGTCACCGGCCCATCGGAGAGCACCTCATCCGCGTCTGCCACGGGACCGCCTGTCACGTCAAGGGCGCCGAGCGGGTCGGCGAGGCCATCCGGCGACATCTGCAGATTGACCCCGAGGACGACACCGACGGCGACCGGCTGTTCACCATCGAGAAGGTCGCCTGCCTGGGCTGTTGCACCCTCGCGCCGGTGATGCAGATCGACGGCGTCACCTACGGGCACCTGACCGGAGACACCGTGGGCGACGCTATCCAGGACTTCCTGGAGCTCAAGCGCCGAGGCGTGCTGACTCCGACCGCGCAGGCCGTCGAGGGACACGTGGACGGACTCGCCGAAATCCGCATCGGCATCGGCTCGTGCTGCATCGCGGGCGGCAGCATGGACGTGCGCGCCGAGCTGGAGCGCGCCGTCAACGACCTGGGCGCCCCCGCCGTGGTCAAGCCGGTCGGCTGCGTGGGGATGTGCCATCGCACGCCGCTGGTCGAGGTCGTGGTGCCCGGCGAGGAGCCGGCCATCTACGCCAAGGTCCAGCCCGAGGACGCCGGGGCCATCGTCCGCCGCCACTTCGAGCCGCAGGG
>JALGUI010000642.1 GCA_029820915.1 Candidatus Zipacnadia bacterium
GATCTCCCGCAGCGACTTCTCGACCCGATCTTCCTCCCACGAGACCACGTACAGAATCGAGTAGCGCGCCCTGATCAGCACGTCCATCTGCTGGTGCGCATCCAAGGCAGGTCACGCTCCGGGAGTGAGTGCTGTCCCGCGTCCCGCGTACTCTTCGGCGGCCGAGCGCCGGTTCCCTGCAGGATTCGGCGGGAGGAGCCGGCGTCCGAGTTCGCGAATCCCCCCGCAGCGCACATCACGCATCGCAGGGGGCCACGCATGGTCACCGTCTACAGCACCTCGAAGGAGATCGCCGACGCGAACCCCGAGATCGCCATCCTGCCGGTCGGCGCGCTGGAGCAGCACGGCGACCACCTGCCCGTCGCCACCGATTGGCTGCGCGCCGACGACATGGGCCGGCGCATCGCCGAAGGCCTGGGCAACTGCTACCTGCTGCCCGCGCTCGCCTACGCCAACTCGCAGGAGCACATGGACATGGCCGGGACGATCACGCTACGGCCCTCGACGCTGGCGCTGGTGGTCGAGGACATCGTGCTGTCGCTGCGCCACCACGGCATCCGCCGGATCGTGATCTTCACCACGCACGGCGGCAACTGGGTGCTCAAGCCCACCATCCGCGACCTGAACTTCCGCTACCCGGACATCCGCATCATTCACGCCGACGGGCCGCTGCTGGCCGAGCGCGACAAGATGCCCAGGGACATTCACTCGGGCGCGGGCGAGACGGCCGCGATGCTCGCGACCCATCCGGACCTGGTGAAGGGACGCTCACCCGACGACTCCCCGCCCTTCGGCCAGGAGTGGAACGACTACGTCGGCTACGGCACGAGCACGGAGACGGGAGTCTGGGGCGAGCCGTCGAAGGCCGACCCGGAGGCGGTGGAGCAGGGCATCGAGGCGGCCGTCGAGCACCGGGTGGCGTACATCCGCGAGACCTTCGCGCGCCTGGACGAGATGCTGGGGCCGCCGGCGGAGTAGGCGCCGCGCCACCGCGTAGGTCGGGCTTCGAGCCCGACAGCACCGTTCCGTTCAGGCCCGCTGACGTTCCCGCACCTATAGATACCCCAGGCTGCGCAGGCGCTCCTTGACGCGCTCGAGTTCCTCTTCGCTGTAGTCGGGGCCCTCGGCCCGCAGGGCGTGCGTGGAGACGAGGTCGCGGAGGACGTAGCAGACGAACTCCGTGACGGAGTTGTAGCCCGCGCCATCGATGATCTGTCCGATGCGCTCGTAGAGCGGGCGCGGGATCTTGATGGTCACCTTGTCGCCGCCGCGCGATTTCCTCGCCATGCCAGCACTCCCGGCGGCGCGGTCTCGGGTGCGCCGCCTGATCGCTGTCCTGTGTTGCAGGGCATTCGTCGGGGCTCGCGCTGTCCCCTGCAGTTTTTTCTTGGAGCGAGGAGGTGTTCGAGGGAGAGAGGGCGAATTGCATGTCGAACTTTCTTAAGGACTCGCCCCGACGCGGTCAGTGGGGCGTCTCCGTCGGAGCGGACGAGCGTACTCAATAGCTGGACACACGGAAGGAAGGTACACATGCGCAAGGGATTCACGCTGATTGAACTGTTGGTCGTGATCGCGATCATCGCGATCCTCGCGGCGATCCTGTTCCCGGTCTTCGCCCGGGCCCGGGAGAAGGCCCGGCAGACAAGCTGTCTGAGCAACATGAAGCAGCTCGTGACCGGGTCGCTGATGTATACCACCGACTACGACGACAACCTCTATGGACACATCGGGGGCCGCCGCAACGACCCCGCGTGGTCGTGGAGCCCCCTATACAACTGGCCGCAGCAGGTCTACCCGTACGTCAAGAACGAGCAGCTCTTCGTCTGCCCCTCGAAGCCTCGCGGGGACTGGGTCTACGATCCCCTCACCCGCGATAGCTACCTGGGCTACGGGATGAACTACTGGGTCACCTACTTCTACTACTACCTCAACCACTCCGACTTCACCAGGCCGGCCGAGACCATCTGGTTCACCGACTGCTACTACTATGTCGTCTACCCCTGCTACTACATGCACACGTACCCGACCAACAGCACGTACGGCCTGAACGGCTATGCCCGCCTCGACATCCGGCACAATGAGGGCGCGAACGTCGGCTTCATCGACGGTCACGCCAAGTGGCTCAGCAAGCAGGCGCTCGAGGGCGACATCGGGTACAAGAGTGCGTCGCAGTTCTGGTGGGGTCGCTAGCAGCGCCCAATGCCTCGAAGGCAGCCTGATCAGCATGCTCGGGGGCGGCCGACACCGGTCGCCCCCATTTCTTAGGCAGCCTGATCAGCATGCTCGGGGGCGGCCGACACCGGTCGCCCCCATTTCTTAACGTGACGGGCAGTAGGTGCGAGGCGCCCGGCGCACGAAGTTGCGATATGAAGTGGACACACCATCGAGCACGAGTCAGCGCCTGGGGGTGCGTGGGGCGCATCGCCTGGGCCAACAGCGGCGACGGCGGACGACAGACAGGCAGGAATGCCTGTCCCACATGACGGCATAGGCAGCAAGAGAGCGATCAGCCAGACAGTGCGATCAGCCAGACAGTGGTCCCTGCCTCAGCACAATGCAGGCGCCGCCCCGCAGCCCAGTCTGTGCCGTCATTGTAGGACAGCCATTCCTGGCTGTCCCTGTTCAGCCGTCTCGATGATCATACGGCGTTGACAGGCCCGGTCGCTTGCGACCGGCGGAATGCCTGTCCCACATTACGGCGGTAGCAGCAAGAGAGCGACCAGCCAGACAGTGGTCCCTGCCTCAGTCGATCAGGTCGGGATGCTTCTGTCTCAGCACCAGAGAGGCGGCTGCCTGGGCCCCGTCAGGTGTCGTTACTGTAGGATCCCGCCCAGGGGCGGGATCCTACATAACGACGCTGTCGCCGTTCAGCTTGCCTGGTACTCGCCACGTGCCACTCGTTCCGACCCCCATCACCCGAACCAGATCTGGTACGAGCGGTACGCCTCCCCGCCGAAGACCGCGAGAAGCGACCAGATGCCGCCGCCCACGATGAAGTGCCCCAGCACCACGCCGACCGCGCCCGGGATCAAGCGCCGGTAGAGCCCGACGCCGCCGAGCCCCACAGCCAGCGACTTGATGACCGCCGCGGCCAGCAGGCCGCCCCAGGCCCGGTAGCCACGCGTGGTGCCGATGATGAAGCCGAGGTGGTGGAGCGGGAAGCGCAGGAAGCGGTGGCGGATGATGGTGAGCGCGACGGTGGCGAGGAAGCCCCAGGCCACGGCGAGCGTCTTGCCGCGGTCGGGGGGGATGCCCGACGTGGCGGCGTCCCTGAGGAGCGAGAAGCCGTAGCGCGCCGCGCCGACGCGCATGCCCCCCATGTGCGTGCCGCCCTCCAGGAAGTTCGCCCCGTAGTCATAGTAGGCGCCGAGCTGCACCCAGTACGAGACGGCCATGCCGAGGACGATAGCGAGCACCAGCACCCCGATCATCTCGCGCCGGCGCACGCCCGCCTCCCGCGCGATGTGCAGCCCCTCGAAGTGATAGGCCGACAGGTTGGGCAGGTAGCCGCGCGTGAGGAACCAGCTCGCGTAGAGCATGGTCAGGCTGCCCGGCCCGCCCATGCGCTTGAAGGGCTCGCTGCCGAAGGTCCAGATCAGCGTGCGGTTCGCCTGCGTCACCGGGTAGCCCCACTGGATCAGCGTGCGGTTCGCCTGCGTCACCGGGTAGCCCCACTGCAGCGGCAGGCCCGTCTGGGCGCGGATGCGCGCGTAGGTAAGCGCCATGAGGAAGATGAGGCCGAAGTAGGCGATGATGGTAAGCGTGGACATCCCGGCCAGCCACCACCACAGCCATGTGCCCAGGGCGCTGATCAGCAGCCCCCACACCGCCCAGCGCCGCACGGCGGGCCCCCGGCCGGTGAAGGCCCCGCGGAAGGCGGCGACGAGCGACCCGCGCGCCCGCCAGATCAGGATGAGC
>JALGUI010000643.1 GCA_029820915.1 Candidatus Zipacnadia bacterium
AGGGGCGCCGTCGCCGTTTCCTGCCGCCTGGGAGGTCAGCCATGAAAGCCCGCATCGCCGTCACGATCGCCGTGCTCACTATCCTCATCACCATGCCTGCCTTCGCCCAGCCCCTGCAGGTCGCCATCTACGACGCCGGCCTCGGGGGGAAAGCCGTGGCCGAGGCCCTCGCCGAGCGCGAGGACATCGAGGCCACCGTGGTCCCCGACCTCAGCCCCGACGAGCTGGTCGCGTACGACGCCCTCTACCTCGGCTCCATGCGCCTCGACCAGCCCGACGCCATGCGCGCCATCCGCGTGTTCGTCGGCGTCGGCGGCGGCCTGGTGCTGGCGCACAGCGCCTGCGGCCGCGGCCGGCCGCGCACGCCCTTCCCCGAGGTCGCGGAGGAGGTCTCCGGGCGCCGCGAGGACACCGTCGTGCGCGTGGCGGCCCCAGACCACCCCATCGCCACGGCCCTGCCCGCCGAGTTCGAGCACGCCTACTACGATCACCTGCTGCTCGAGCCCGGCGCAGCCGGCACGGTCGTCATCAGCGATCGCGCCGATGCTCCGGTCGTCGTGGCGGGCGAGGCGGGGCCGGGCCGCGTGGTCCTGAGCGGCATGGTGCCGGGCTACTTCTACGACCCCGCCACCTTCGCCCAGGGCGAGCGCCCGCCGGACGGCGCCGAGCTGCAGCTCGTGGTGAATACGCTCCTGTGGGCGGGTGAAGGGCGCCTGAGCGCCCGGCCCGCGGCGGAGATCGCCGCAGCCCGCATCGAGCTCGAGCGCGCGTTCGAGCTGGATGAGCTGCGCACGCTCCTGCCCGATGACGGCTGGTTCGGGGAGGAGATGCTGCGCGGCAGCTATCTGCCCCGCCCGCCGGTGACCGAGGTGGGGGGGCGCTTCTTCATCACCTACGACTCGATGACCTGGCGCGGCTACGACATGCGGGGCGCGAGCAGCGATGAGCAGTTCAGCTTTATACGCGACCGCTTCCGCGCCGATGTCCTGCAGCTCAAGTGGCTCGGCGTGACCGATATCCTCTACTGGACCGACGTGTCCGGCGAGCGCGTCATGCACAACACCGATGTGCCGGACTCAACCGTCCGTGTGCCGCACTACGATCCGCTCGCGATGCTGTGTGAGATCGCCGACGAGGAGGGCATGAAGGTCTGGGCCGCCTGGCACTCCACCGTGCGCATGGACGCCGAGGAGTTCGCACAGAAGTACTGCGCCAGGGACGCCGAGGGCAACCTCTACATGTACGGCTCGAGGAAGTACCCCGAGGACGTGCTCAGCCCCGTCTGGCGCGAGCGCTGCCACGCCCTCATCGACGAGTACGCCGAGCGCTACGGAGACTCCGAGAGCTTCCAGGGCCTCGGCTGCTACGATGAGCTGTGGTTCACCTACGCGGACTTCCACGGCGACGACCTGCCGGCGTTCGATGCCTTCTGTCGGGAGCGGCTCGGCGTCGGGCTGCCCGATGACATCGGCGAGAAGCTCGCGCTCGGCCGCGGCTGGACGGACACCGAGGACGTGTGGCGCCGCCGCTACATCCTGTTCAAGCAGTGGGCCATCACCGATTACGTGCGCGACCTCATCGACTACTGCCACAGCAAGGGGCTGCAGTACGGCCTGGAGATCCTCGCCACCGCCCACTACTCCTCCGGCTGGTGCTGGGGCATGGACAGCGTCGAGCTGGCGCGGCTGGGAGCCGACTTCTTCATCTGCAGCCCTCGCACCAGCGCCGAGGCCTACTACCCTGACACCGTGCGCTGGGCCCACGCTCACGATGGCTGGGGCGTGTATAACACCCACTGCTTCCGCGCAGGCAGCCCCGGTGGCACCTACTTCACCTTCAACCAGCTCTGGCGGCCGATCATGTACGGGAACAACCCGCGTCTGCCCGCGCAGCTCGCCCGGCACATCCAGAATCAGCGCGAGTGGGCCGGTGCCGAGTCGCTCGCGCGCGTCGCGCTGCTGCATCACCAGAACGCCCTGCAGATGCTGCTCGACGACCCGCGCCCGGCGGTCAATAGCGAGCAGGCGGTCGTGCAGGCCGTCTCGCGCCACCAGCCCATCGAGGTCGTCTTCACCCGCGCCACCGAGCTGCATGACCGCTACCGCACCCTCATCGCCGGCCCGTACGCCGTACGCGGGCTCGCGCCCGAGGTCATGGACTCGCTGCGCGCCTTCGTCGAGGCGGGCGGCGCCATCGTCTCGCTCAACGCCGACTGGACGGTCGCCAACCCCGACCTCACCGACGAGCGCGACCTCACCCCCGA
>JALGUI010000644.1 GCA_029820915.1 Candidatus Zipacnadia bacterium
GAAGGTCGCCCCCGAGCCGCGGCTGTGAACGCGCAGTAGCAGCCGCCGACTGACGGCCGTTATCCCGTCCATGAGAGCCGGGCGAACGTTCGTCGCCCGGAAGCTGGGTGGTACCGCGAGGGAGCCGTCGGCCTCTCGTCCCAGGCGAACGATGCGTTCGCGGGACGAGAGGCGTTTCGCTTTAACGAAGACCAGGGAAGAGGAGCAGGCCGATGCCCGACACCATGCCCACCGCCTACGACCCCGAGCTGGTCGAGGACCGCTGGTACGGCTATTGGCTCGAGCAGGACGTCATGCGCGCGGAGATCGACCCCGAGCGCGAGCCCTTCTGCATCGTCATCCCCCCGCCCAACGTCACCGGCACGCTGCATATGGGCCATGCACTCGACAACACCATCCAGGACCTGCTGATCCGCCGGCGGCGCATGCAGGGCTACGCGGCGCTGTGGCTGCCGGGCACCGATCACGCCGGGATCGCCACCCAGAACGTGGTCGAGAAGATGCTCGCCGAGGAGGGCAGGAGCCGCCACGACCTCGGCCGCGAGAGGTTCGTGGAGCTGACCTGGCAGGTCTCCCAGGACCACAAGTCCCAGATACTGGGGCAGCTCCGGCGCCTCGGCTGCAGCCCCGACTGGTCGCGCGAGCGCTTCACCCTCGACGAGGGGCTGTCGCGCGCGGTGCGCGAGGCCTTCGTGACGCTCTACGAGCAGGGGCTCATCTACCGCGGCGCCCGCATGATCAACTGGTGCCCGCGTTGCGCGACCGGGCTGTCCGACCTCGAGGTCGAGCACGCCGACGAGCAGGGCCACCTGTGGCACATCCGCTACCCCGAGCCGGACGGCGGCCCGGGCGTGGTGGTGGCCACGACCCGGCCCGAGACCATGCTCGGCGACACCGCCGTGGCCGCGCACCCCGATGACGAGCGCTACGCGGGCCTGATCGGCAGGACCGTGATCCTGCCGCTCATGGACCGCGAGATCCCGGTCGTGGCCGACGACGCCGTGGACCCGGAGTTCGGCACCGGCGCGGTCAAGGTCACGCCCGCGCACGACCCCAATGACCTGGAGATCGCGGTGCGGCACAACCTGCCGCACGTGGTCGTCATCAACGATGACGGCGCCATGACCGAGGAGGCGGGCGACTACGCGGGCCTGTCGCGCTTCGAGGCCCGCGAGCAGATCGTGGCGGCGCTCGAGGAGCGGGGCCTGCTGGTGGGCATCGAGGACTACCGCCACTCGGTCGGCCACTGCAGCCGCTGCCACACGATCCTCGAGCCCCTGGTGTCCGAGCAGTGGTTCGTCGCCATGGAGCCGCTGGCCCGGGAGGGCCTGCGCGCGGTTGACGAGGGCCTGGTGCGCTTCGTGCCCGAGCGCTGGACCAGGGTCTACCGCGACTGGCTCGAGGACATCGAGGACTGGTGCATCTCGCGCCAGCTCTGGTGGGGCCACGCGCTGCCCGCCTGGTGGTGCGAGTCGTGCGGACAGTGGACCGTCTCCCGCGACGACCCGACCGAGTGCCTCGCCTGTGGCGCGACCGGCCTGGTGCCGTCGCCGGACGTGCTGGACACCTGGTTCAGCTCCGGACTGTGGCCGTTCTCGACCCTTGGCTGGCCCGACGAGACCCCGGAGCTGGAGTACTGGTATCCCACCAGCGTGCTGGTAACCGCCTACGACATCATCTTCTTCTGGGTTGCGCGCATGATCATGGACGCCATGCACTTCACCGGCAAGCAGCCCTTTGACGTGGTGTTCATCCATGGGCTGGTGCGCACGGCCGAGGGCCGCAAGATGTCGAAGTCGCTCGGCACCGGCGTCGATCCACTGGAGCTGATGGACAAGTACGGGGCCGACGCGCTGCGCTTCGCGCTCATGCAGATGATCACCCACGGCCAGGACCTGCGCTACTCCGAGGACCGCGTAGTGGGCGCCCGCAACTTCTGTAACAAGCTGTGGAACGTCACCCGCTTCGTGGTGATGAACCTCGAGGACGCGCCCGACGAGCGCATCGACCTGGCGAGTGCCGACCTGAGCCTCGCCGACCGCTGGATACTGTCGCGCCATCACCGCCTGTTGGCGCTCGTGGCACGCGAGCTTGAGGCGTACAACATCGCCCAGGCGGCGGATGCGCTCTACGAGCACATCTGGAGCGAGTTCTGCGACTGGTACGTCGAGCTGGCCAAGTCTGACCTCTACGAGCCGGAGAGCCCGGAGCGCAGGGCGGTGGTGCAGGAGGTGCTGCGCACCGTGCTGGAGGGCTTCCTGCCTGCACCCCATCATGCCCTTCATCACCGAGGAGCTGTGGCACCGGCTCGACGAGCACACAGGCCCGATCGCCCTGGCCGACTTCCCCGTGGCCGACGAGCGATGGCTCGACGACGAGGCCGAGGCGCGCATGGCCGAGTTGCAGGACACCGTGACGGCGCTTCGAGCCCTGCGCGCGGCGCTCACACTGCCGCCGTCGCAGCGCGCGCCGGTGACCATCATCGCCGGTGACGCCGACGGCCTCGCGCTGCTTTCCGCGCAGCGGCAGGGACTGGCCGGGCTCGCGATGATCAGCGACCTGGAGCTGCTCGAGCCGGGTGCGGCGGCGCCCTACAACTGCCTGGTGGCGACCGCGCCCGGCGCGCAAGTCTTCCTGCACGTGCCGGGCACGGTGGACGTGTCGGCCGAGGTCGAGCGGCTGGACGGCCAAATCGCCGACGTCAGCGCCGACATCGAGCGCAGCGGGAAGAAGCTGGGCAACCCGCTGGGCAACCCGCAGTTCGTCGGGAACGCGCCCGAGGACATCGTGCAGCGCGAGCGCGAGCGCCTCGCCGACTCCGAGGAGAAGCTGGGGCAGCTCCGGGAGCGACGGGCCGCCCTGGCGGGGCTCGTCTAGACGCGAAGACCGTCGCGAGCGGAGGGCAACGCATGGCATCGATCAACGTGTCCGGCCCGATCATCGCCATCGACACCGACCTGCTGTCCGCCGAGGTGCACACCGAGGGCTACGTGTCCGGCGTGAAGGCCGGCACGCTGCTCGACAAGACCACCGGCGCGCGCGACAACAGCTTTGGCCTCGACATCGCCGACTTCCTGCTCGAGCCGACGTGGGATGATGACCCCGGCGCCGACTCCGAGCACCCCTACCACGGCCACGACGCGGTGCACGGCGACCTGCCCAAGCGCTACGTCGAGGGCCCGCAGATCTGCACCCAGGCCGGATCGCTCGACCATCAGATCATCCGGGGCGACGAGTGGGTGGCCGTGCGCCAGTGGTTCACCTGGCAGTGGGCCACCTACGGCCGCGAGCCCGGCTCGCGCTGGGAGCAGACGCTGGTGTTCATCGACGGCCTGCGCTACTTCCTGTGCGCCGACCGCATCACCAGTGCGAACGCCGTCGATGAGCTGATCTTCCGCCTCGACATGCCCGGCCACCTCAAGCACAGCGCGGGCGACTCGTTCGAGCAGATCTACCTGAGCTACCACGGGTACATCCCCTCCTCCGAGTTCATCGAGGACTTCCCGCCCGATGGCCGGTTCCTCTACGAGCGCGGTGACGCCGCGATCCCCGAGCACATGATCCGCGCGCGGCAGGTGACGATGCCCGACGGCTCCGCCGGGCCGTGGCTGGCCGGGATCACGCTCGACCCGTCGGTGGTCTTCCAGGCCTGGTGCCATCAGCGCGGGTACGTGTGCTTCATCGAGGAGATCGGTGGCCGGCCGGTGAAGGCGGGGGAGAGCTTCGGCGCCGCCTACGCGGTGGGCTGGTTCGATGACATCGCCGAGGCCGAAGCGACGTCCTCAAGCTTTCGCGGCGCGCGCGAGCTTGACGTCCGCGAGGGCGGCTGGGAGCTCAGGCCGCGTCACTTCGGGCCGCTCAGGGGTTGACCGGGATGGCCGCGCCGCGGAGGACCATGACCGTCCTCAGGTACCTCACCGCGCTGCTCGCGCTGTGCGTCGCGCTCGGCTACCTCGACGCGGTCACGACCTTCGCCCTGCGCGGCACGCTCGAGGTGGGGCCGGAGGGCGTGGACCTCCCGCGCGGGGACTTGGCGCGCGCCGCCGTCGAGGCCATGCCGGCGCGCCTCATCGCGCTCGAGCAGACGCGACAGGCGGCGACGGTTCTGCTGCTGATCACGGTCGCCTTCGTTGCGGGCCGCAACGCCCTGCAGCAGTGGGGCACCTTCTTCTTCGCCCTCGGCGGCTGGACCGTCTTCCGCTACGTGGCCATTCGCACCATCACCGACTGGCCCGCGTCACTGACGAGCGCCGACGCGATCGTGGTGCTGCCCAGGCCGGTCTACGCGCCGGTGTGGCTGCCGGTGGTCGTGGCCTTGGGGCTGATGGCGCTGGGCGTGGCGCTGATCCGGGCCGGGGCGCTGGCATTGCGGCGGCGGAGTTCGGGCTAGGAGCGGATGGCGGACGGCAAACGGCCGGGCGGCCTGGGAAGGCCGCCCCTCCTGACGACAGTGGCAACGGCGCCAAGTCGGGACGGCTGCGGTGAGGCCACGCGACGGCCAAGCGATGCGCCGCCTTGTCCTGAGGATGCGCAGCATCCTCCCGGAGGGGCCGCTCCGAGCGCCCAGCGCGAGGAGTGACGCCTGCGCGGTTGTGTTGCGCAGGCGTCTGTGTTGCGCAGGCGTCAGGTTCCACCCCGGCCCGGTGCCTGCCGGGAGCGCGAAGCGACCGCTGCACGCCCGCAACAGGGGACGGCCACGCCCGGTCACGAGCGGGCGTGGCCCCGAGGAGGAAGCGCGATGGACGTCACCACCATCCCGGCCGACAGGCTCGGCGAGGGCTCGCCAATCCGCGTTGAGGTGCTCGAGACCGACCAGGACCTCTATCACGATATGGCCCGCACGATGCTCAACGCGGTGCGCGCCAACGATGCCGCCGGGAGGCCGACGGTCTTCATTCTGCCCGTCGGCCCGGTCGGGCAGTACCGCCGCATGGCGCGCATCTGCAACCTCGAAGGCATCAGCCTGCGCAATCTCGTCTGCTTCAACATGGACGAGTACCTCGACGAGCACGGTGACTGGCTGCCCATCGACCACCCGCTGAGCTTCCGCGGGCACATGAAGCGCAGCTTCCTCGACCTCATGGACCCGGAACTGGCGCCGCCCGCCGAGAACATCATCTTCCCGGACCCGCGCGACCCCGAGGCCGTACCACAGCGCATCGAGGAGCTGGGCGGCGTGGACATCTGCTACGGCGGCATCGGCATCACCGGGCACATCGCCTTCAACGAGCCGCCCGAGCCGGGCGTGGCGATGAACCCCGAGCAGTTCGCCGAGCTGCCCACGCGCGTGCTGGAGTTGTCGCGCGAGACGCGCACGATCAACTCGGTAACTGTCGCGGACGGCAACCTGGAGCTCATCCCACGGCCGGCGGTAACGGTCGGGATGAAGGAGATCCTGGCCGCCCGCGAGGTCCGGCTCTACGCCAACCGCCCGTGGCAGCGCGCCGTTGTGCGGCGCGTGCTGCACGGGCCGGTCACCGCGAAGATCCCGTGCTCGCTCGTGCAGCGCCACCCCAACGCATCGCTGACTCTGACCGAGTTCGTCGCCGAGCCGCCGCGCAGGCGGTTGGCGTAGTGCCCACTTGCGGGAATCCGCGTGCCAACGACTCGA
>JALGUI010000645.1 GCA_029820915.1 Candidatus Zipacnadia bacterium
GCGTGATTGTCAAGTCTAACTGCGCCGGCAAGGCCGGCGCCGGTCGTGTCATTTGGCGCGCCCGGGAGGATTCGAACCCCCGACCTACGGATCCGAAGTCCGTTGCTCTTATCCACTGAGCTACGGGCGCGCGGTACGACGGACAAAGACGGAAAACGGTGGACAACTACCGATAGCGATGGAGAACGCCGCACAACTACCGTCTACCGCGGAAAGCTGCCTGGGCCAGTTGCGTCCGGCGCCGGTCTGCCGCGGCTGGCGTGACTCGCCTATCTTCGGCTGTCGTTCCTCGCGGCTCTCCGTCGTTCTCTGTCGTACTGGGGTGGGCGATGGGAATCGAACCCACAACCACCTGAGCCACAGTCAGGTGCTCTGCCTTTGAGCTACGCCCACCACCTGCGACCTGACCGCGCCCGGCCCGATTCGAACGGGCGACCAGCGGCTTAGAAGGCCACCGCTCTATCCTCTGAGCTACGGGCGCGCGAAAGCGCATAGGACGCCGGACATCGGCCACCGACGAAGGCCGCGGTGATCCTCGTCCCGCTCCGCCGTTCGTGGCCGTTCTCCGTCGTTCTCTGCCATATTGGAGCGGGCGATGGGATTCGAACCCACGACCCTCAGCTTGGAAGGCTGACGCTCTACCGCTGAGCTACACCCGCACCGCCTCGGGGACGGCCGCGTCGTGTGGTCGGGGCGGCCGGACTTGAACCGGCGACCTCCTGCTCCCAAAGCAGGCGCGCTAGCCAAACTGCGCCACGCCCCGATCCCGTCCGGCCGCGCCACCGTGGTCAGTATACCCAAACGCGCCGACGCCCGTCAACCCCCGGTTCTGCAGGCATCTGACCGAACTGCGCAGGTAGGTTTGCCCCCCCCCCCGCTCCCGTCATTGCCGTGAGGAGGGGCGGGCTTCCGCAGACTGCTTAGCAGTCTGATGCCGCCCGGTCGTTCGCATTCAGCGTCGCGGAACGCGATACGACACCACCCGCGTAGGTCGGGCTTCCAGCCCGACGCCGTTGTCGTTGCGTCCTTTGAGTCGGGCTGGAAGCCCGACCTACGCGGAGCGAACGCGGTTGTCGCGGGTCAACGCTGCAGCGCCCGGGCAAGAGTGCCCGGGCCACGGAACGACAGCGACAGCGGCGCACCGCGCCGCCCGCGGGCGAGGACGCTCGCGCTCCAATGGCGGCTGGACGGCGGGGGTCCTCGCCCGCCGGCCACAACCTGCGTTCACATCCCGCTGGAGGTGCGGTCGGAGCCACGAAGAAGCCTCTACGTGGGCCCAACGAGGCATCCGAGGAGTGCTTCCCGCCATGAAGCTGCTGCTGATCGCCGCTGCCGCCGCGTTGCCGCTGGTGGCCCACGCGGACCTGGACATGCAGACGTGCGTGCTGCTGATGCAGTTCGAGGACGAGCCCGGACTGCTGGCCGACAGCACCCGCAACCAGCCCGAGGCGACGTCGGAGGGCGCTATCTCGCCTGCCGAGGGCCGCTTTGGGGGCGGCTGCGCCCTGGGCCCTGGCGGCGGCTGGCTCGACTGCGGGACCAACTTCGGCCTGAGCTTCTGCGTGCCCGAGCAGACCATCTCGCTCTGGCTGAAGCCGGCGGCCGAGGCCCTGGGCTCGGGCGAGCGGCGCTTCATCGTCGGCTCCCGGGAGGCCCCCGAGCGCAGCTCATGGCGCTGGAATCTAGTCGTCCAGGAGGACGGCCTGCTCGGCTTCCGTCTCTACGACGGCCAGCTCGATGACCCGGCGGCCATCCTCACCGCCCCCGACCCCCTTCGCGGCGACCGCTGGACGCACGTGGCGGTCGTCATCGACACAGTCGGCGAGGACGTGATGCGGCTGTTCGTCGATGGCGAGCAGGCGGACGAGCACGAGCTGATCAGCAACTCGCCGTATGGTTCGCTCTACATCGGCGGCGCGCCGCCGCAGGGCTTCGTGGGCGCGGTGGATGAGGTCGCGTTGTTCGAGGCTGCGCTGCCGGCTGAGGACATTCGCGCACTGGCTGCGGCAGATGAGCCGCTGGAGGCGATGGTAGCCATGCAGGAAGAGCTGCCCGATGGCTTCCGCATCCGGCCGATGCCGGGGATGCACTACGTCGTGGTGGCACACTCGGCAGTGCCGGCCACGCGCTGGATGCTGCGCATCCCGGAGCACACCTGGCTTGACGGCGAGAAGCGCGTGGTTTCGACCGACGTGATCTGGGAGCGGGGTGACGAGGCGCAGACCTGGCGCTTCACGTGGGGCGTGGACGAGGACGAGAAGCGCCGGGCGCTGCTGGACTTCGAGGGCGCCATCGCCGCTCGCGGCGATGTCATCGAGTACTCGCTGACCGCGCGCAACGTCGGCGACGAGCGGTGGGACCGCACGCGGATGGCCCTGTTCTGCTTCAAGGCGCCCGAATCCCCCGAGTTCGTGGACTACGAGGCCGAGCGCACCTGGGTCCGCCGCGGCGGGCAGTGGGTGAGCATGGGAGAGGTCGTCAACCACGAGTTCGCCGAGCACCGCATGTGCGGGATCG
>JALGUI010000646.1 GCA_029820915.1 Candidatus Zipacnadia bacterium
GCGGCCCCTCCGGGAGGATGCTGCGCATCCTCAGGACAAGGCGGCGCATCGCTTGTCCATCGCGTGGCCTCGCCGCAGCCGTCTCGACTTGTGGGTAATGCATAGCCTGACGGCGACGGCAACGGCGACGGCCGCTTCCCAGCCCACGCCATGCGAAGTGTTCTCCCCAGAAAGCCCCCTCCCCCCGTCGTTGCCGTCGCCGTCGCCTACTCCGGCGCGACCAGCACCACACGCTCGACGCAGATCGCGTCGGCGTCGCCCTCCGCACCGTGCGGGAAGGCCGGGCCCTCGAACTTGATACGCGCCCACATCTCGAACTCCTGGTCCGGGCGGGCGGGGTCCCAGGCGGCGTCGATGTCCACCTGGATGATCCAGCTCCAGAAGAAGTAGAGGTAGTAGGACCGGCCGATCGCGAACGAGCCCATGCGGTACCAGTGGTAGCCCGGCCCCGACACGTCCTCGGGCGTGATCTGCGCGCCGCCGCCCCCGCGCTTGTTGATCTGGTCGTAGAGGCCCCACGGCATCGGCAGAGCGTACCGCTCGACCGAATGGTCGTCGGCGCCGATGGCGGTCGGGAACTCCAGCCGGTTGGTGATGCCGCTCTCCGCGTCCTCGTCGAGCACCACCTCCACGATGCCCCTCCAGTTGCGCGTCGCGTCGGCCGTGAAGTCGAAGACGCGATCCGGCGGCAGCTCGGCGAACTTCTCGGGGAGCGACACGTAGGCGGGCAGCGACAGGTAGTGGTCCAACTCCTCCTGCAGCTCGGCCCGCGCCTTGTCATGCTGTGACTCGGGCAGCCGCCCGTCGATCTCGGTCAGCCAGGTCTCCTCGTAGCGCGCGGCGATCGCCGCGCGGTCGAGCGGGATGGTCGCCGGGTCATTCCCCCGGGCCGCCCACTCGCGCGTCAGTTCGCGGAACAGCGCGACCGTGGCGCGATCCAGCGGCAGGCGAGCGTGCCGCACTCGCGCCAGCAGCGTCTCGTCCGTGGCGACGGCCTCCTCCGCGCGGTCGAAGATGGCGTGCGCCTCGCGGACGAAGTCCATCGTCAGGTAGCGGTAGGCGGGCGGCGTCGCGCCCATGCTGATGTAGCCCGGGCGCTCCTCGGACGACGCCTCCAGGGCGCTGAGGTACTCGCGGACGATCGGGCCCGCCGGGCCGTAGAAGCCGTCGGTGAAGGTCACCAGCAGCGCCTCGTAGTCCTCGTACGGGTCCTCCAGCAGCTTGATCATCATCCAGACCTTCAGGTCCCGCATGTCCGCGCGGACGGGGTACTCCAGCTCGGTGAAAACGCCCTCCACGTTGTGCTCGGCGTAGAACTGGAAGTCCGGCCCGTACGTGTGCACGCTGGGCATCGGCATCCCGCGGGGCTTGGCGTAGGTCACGGCGTAGTCCCAGATGCGCAGGTTCGGCGCGATCTCGGCCCACGAGAGCAGGAAGTCGTGGAACTGCTGGTTCTCCGGGTCGGTGATGGCGCGTGTGAAGTTACTCGTGGTGTCGCACAGGCGGACGATGACGTTGTCGCGCGGCCTGACGGTCCTGGGCGGCGCCTGGGTGTACTGGTAGGCCAGCGTGCTGAGGTAGACGTCCGGGTAGTCCTCGGCGATCTCGTCGGCGAGGTAGTTCACGAAGTCCAGCAGCGGGCCGGCCTCGGAGCCCTCGGCCTGCGCGATGGCCTGGCAGGCATCGCACTGGCACGCCCCGCCCCAGTCATTCTGCGAGATCGAGAACACGCGCGGCGGCGGAGCGTCCTGCTCGGCGGCCCTCGCCCTTGACTGCTCGATGAGGCTGATGAGCTTGTCGCGGAACAGCTCGCGCAGCTCCTGGTTGGTCAGGCACAGTTGAGTGCGATTGGTGGTGCGCTCGCCGTTGATGAGCGAGAAGTACTCCGGGTGCGTCTCGAAGTACTCGTCGGGCTTGATGTACAGGAAGAACGTATGCACGTGGTAGGGCGGCCCGTAGTCCATGCAGCCGCCCCACTCGCCGCCGATTCTGGCGTCGCCCTGGCGGTTCAGGCGGTTACGGGCCGCGAACGCCCCGCCGTCGCCGCCGTAGAGCATGTAGATGTCGCGGTACTGCAGCACGGGCTCACCGTGCAGGTCGAGGTCGCCGATCTCGATGGTCGGCATCGAGGGGACGCTCTCCGCCCACGGGCTCCACCAGTGCACGCCGATGACGTCCTCCAGGAAGTGGCAGGCGGCGTAGAGCGTGCCCCGTGGCCGCCCTCCCGCGATGATCAGGTCGTCGCCCTCGGTGCGGACGA
>JALGUI010000647.1 GCA_029820915.1 Candidatus Zipacnadia bacterium
CATCTGATCGACGAACCACTGCGGAGCGCGCGACAGGTTCCAGTTGACCTTCCACGGGTGCACCTCGATGCCGTAGGGCTTCGCGGCCTCGAGGCACTCGGCGATCTGGTCGCCGCGCTCGCCCACCACGTCGGCGTGCGGCAGGTACTCGCTGTCGTAGAGGGCCAGGCCGCCCCAGAACATGTTGGGGACGATGGCGTTGAAGCCGCCCTCGTGCAGGTTCGCCATCGAGACCGCCCAGTCGTCGTGCGCACCGGTGCCCGAGTGGTTCCACCAGGCGCGGAACTCCGCGGTGCGCGGCCGGTGGGTGAGCGCGTAGGCCCGTCGCAGGTCGTCCCAGGCGGCCCCCGTCAGATCGACTACAGCGGGGTAGTCCTGCGCCTCGAGGCGCTGCTGCGCATCCGCCACGCCTGCCTGATAGGCGCTGAGGGCGTCGCGCACCGCGTCCTGGTCGGGCGCAGTGCCGAGGTTGGCGTCGATCCACGCGACCGCCTCGTCGGTGCCCACGATGTGCCCGATCTGCGCCGGGCCCTCGAGCGCCCTCTGCGCCACCTGCGGCCAGATGTCGGGCAGGTAGCGGCCGAGCATGGCCACCAGCATCTGCCGCTTGGCGGCGGCATCGCTGCCGAGCAGCACGTGGGACATGAAGATGCCGGCGTCGGAGGCGATGAAGGCGGGCAGGCCGGTGTTGTTGCCGTCCGCGTCATGCCACCAGCCGATGACCTTCGATCGCCCCTCAATCGGCTCGACCACGCTCAGGTTCCATGAGTCCTGCGCCACCTGCTCGGGCAGGCCGGCGAACTCCTCGGCGTCCTCGAAGCGGATGGCGCTGAGCTGGCCGTCGTACTCCCTTTGCTGCCAGGAGACGTATTGCACACCCAGCGCCTCGCGCAGACCTTCCGGGATCTGGTAGAAGAGCATGATGCGCCCGCCGCCCTCGATGTACTCGACGATCGCGGCGGCTTCCTCGGGCGTCATGTCGGGGTTGTAGGGGAAGATGGCGAACTCGTCGGCGAGCGCCCCGGCCTCGACGTCCTCATCGCCGATGGTCGAGGTCATGATGCCGGCGCCCTCCAGCAGCCCGGAGACGGTCTCCGCGACGCTGCGGACGGTGCGCGCCTCGCCGCCCTCCCTCTTCATCGTGTGCGTGCCCAGCACGATGACGCGGCTCTCGCGATGCGCCACCAGGTTGTCCACGGCGCAGAAGCCGACGCGCTCGTCGCCGCGCCACGCCGCCAGGCGAACCCTGTCGATCTGGCGCCAGCCGACGGGGTCGTCCTCGACGCGGAAGGCCGAGCGGGAGATGCTGACCGTGTTCCAGCCCGCGCGGCCCAGTGGCACGCCCGCCCCGTACCAGCCACTCTCGGAGTGGAAGTACAGGGTGAAGCTGCCCACCAGGCCCGGGTCGTCGATGTAGAGGTCCATGGTAAAGCGGCCCCAGCGGCTCAGGTCAAGGTCTACCTCGCGGTCGTACACGGCCCGTCGCGAGTCACCGGTGAAGTCGGCGTTCATGCGCAGCGCCGAGCCGCCGTCGCGCTCGAACAGACCGACCGGCACGGAGTCCTCGTCCGGAGCCCACGCCTGCCGCGCGACCTCCTCGCTGTCGTAGTCGAAGTCGTCGATGATCATCTCCTCATCGGCGGCGGCAACCGGGGCGATGGCGAGCAGGATGATGACAAGGGAGCTGACAATGGGCATGGGGTGGCACCTCCTGCGGCCGGTCTCGGATGTGCACATGTGGGTTCGCTCTCGCGCCGGGCCCAACCTGCGTTGTCGGCGCGGCAGGAAGGGCGCCGCGCATGAACCGGGGAAACTGCGGCCTGCCCCGAAGACAGTGCGGAGGTGTCACCATGAGCAAGCTGGCTCTACTCGGCGGCGAACCCCTGTGCAGGTTCGACAGGCGCGATCTGTGGGAGCCGGACTACGAGCGCGAGATCGAGCTGTGGCAGCCGGATCATCCGCGAGCGCGCCTTCTCGACCACCGGCCACCCGATGGTGCTGGAGTTCGAGGACAAGTTCCGCGAGAAGGTGGCGGGCACCGAGTTCGTCCTGCCCCAGAACAACGGCACCTCGACGCTGCTGGCGGCCTACTTCGCGGTGGGCGTGGGGCCGGGCGATGAGGTCATCACGCCCACCTACACCTGGATCTGCAGCTTCGCCCCCGCGACGCTGCTGGGCGCGCGACCGGTGTTCGCCGACATCGACCCCGAGACGCTGTGTCTCGACCCCGACGATCTGGGCCGGTGCCTGAGCGAGCGCACGCGCGCCATCTGCGTCGCGCACCTGTTTGGCACGGTGTGCGACATGGACCGCATCATGGCCTTCGCGCAGGAGCATGACCTGGCCGTGATCGAGGACTGCGCGCACTCGCACGGCGCGCGCTGGGACGGCAGGCTGATCGGCTCCATCGGCGACGTGGGCTCGTTCTCCATGCAGGGCGCGGCGCCCGCCGGCAAGCCGGTCGGCGCCGGCGAGGGTGGCGTGGTCGGCACGGATGACCGGCATCTGTACGAGCGCATCCTGGCCATCGGGCACCTCAACCGGTACAACCTGCCCGGCGAATTCACCGAGGAGCCGTTTACCGGCCTGACCAGCGCCGGGTGGGGCGCGATCAAGTTTCGGCCGACGAACCTGTCGCTGGCGATCGCCACGGTCGCGCTCGACAACCTGGAGTACCGCAACCGCCGCGTCCAGGAGAACTACGACGCGTTGCTCGCCCTGCTCGAAGGCGTCGAGTGCCTGCAGCCGGTGCGCTTCTACGACAAGGCCGAGCCCGCGGGCTACTACGGGAACATGCGAATCATCTACCGGCCCGAGGCGGCGGGCGGGCTGTCGGTGGAGGCCTTCCAGAAGGCGGTCAACGCCGAGGGCGCGAGCCTGGGCGGCCGCAACTACGAGGGCTGGCACGTTACGCCCCCGTATGACACGGGGATGGCCTACTACGACGACGGGCGCGGGGCCATCTCGCCGAGCGAGGGCTACGTGCCGCCCCGGCCCGAGGACCTGCCCAACGCGATGGATGTCATTCCGCGCATCCTGGCGCTGCCCACGATGATCGAGCCGCCGGAGGGCTACGTCGAGGCCTCCGCCGCCGCCATCCGCAAGGTCGCCGAGAACTTCGCGGACCTGCTGCCCCACGATGAGCGGACCGCGCGCGAAGCGTGAGGTCCAGGATACACTGATGCGGTGACGGCGCAAGGTGCGCGAGGCGTGCGTGTCCAACTATCCCTCGCCGGTTCCATCAGCACGTGCCGGGAGTGGGGCACATGCGAAGTTTGGCCTGCCTCTTCGTTCTCACCATCTGCGCCACGGTCATTGCCTCGGAGATCACCCAGCTCAAGCCCCTGTACCCGCGCACCGAGCTGGTCGTGGGCGGCGAAGCGCGCTGTCTGATCGTTGCCCCGGAGCGCGTGGACCTGTCGGCGCTCGCCGAGAGCCTGGCGGGGCGCATCGCGCAGGCCGGGGGCGCGCGGCCGGAGATCGTCGGGGCCGACGAGGTGGTCTCGGCGGCCTGGGAGCCGGACCTGGACCGCATCGCCGGGCGCGCCCTCATCGCGCTGGGCAACCTGAACACCAACCGGCTGCTGTCACGCCTGTGGGGGATGGGCCATGTCTGCGCCGACTCGATCTTCCCCGGCGAGGGCGGGTACGTCGTCCGCACCGTGCACGACCCGTTCGCGACCGGAGTGAACATCCTGGTGCTGGCGGGCTCGGACCAGGCGGGCGTCGAGCGGGCGGTCGAGGTCTTCTGCGACAGGTACGTCCCCGACGCGGGCGACGTGGTGCTCGCCGAGCCCATCATCGACATCGAGTTCACCCCCACGCACCATCGCTTCTACCCGCCCGTGGACCACTGGCTGTCGTCCAAGCGCCAGCCCCAGTACTCGACCATGGAGTGGTTCCGGCAGTACCTCGGCGGCCTGGGGCTGATGGGCGAGGATGGCGCGATCCTGCGCAGGGACACCGGCACGCTGGTCAGCGTCACCGGCCCGATCGCGCGCCTCGCGCAGACGTGGTTCTGGACCGGCAACCCCGAGCTTCCGCCGCTGATGAAGGAGATCCTCGACGCCAACCGCCATCTGCTG